>DEBE01000138.1:2062-3349 GCA_002348425.1 Alphaproteobacteria bacterium UBA2964
AGGCATGAATAATCTCGGTTTTCCTGGAATATTGGCGCCCATATACCAGGAATTGGCTTGGGGGAATAACGTCTTTTTAGCCACCTCCTGCACATGATCCACCCATTTATTTTCAGCTTCTAATTCTGGTTCAACGACCGACAACCCTTTCCTTCGCATTGAAAGCAGTGTTTCAATCACAAGGTCAACATGTTGTTCGATAGACATAATCATATTGCTTTTTACTGAGGGGCTGCCTGGTCCAGTAATCATAAATAGGTTTGGAAAAGAGGCCGACATCAAACCAAGATATGTTTTTGGTCCAGCGTTCCACTTTTCCTTTAGCGCTAAGCCGCCGCGACCTTTTATATCAACATTAAATATACTACCCGTCATCGCATCGAAACCTGTGGCAAAAATTATACTATCAAAAGCATAGAGTTGATCATCAACAATTATCCCATCTGCCACCAGTCGTTGGATAGGTTTCTTACTTATATCAACAAGTTTCACATTTTCACGATTGTACGTTTCAAAATATCCAGTATCTATACAAATCCGTTTTGTTCCGATTGGATAACTTCTAGGACATAAAATTTCGGCTGTCTCTTTGTCTTTCACAACCCTCTTTATCTGCTGCCGTACATATTCGGCTGCCGTATAATTTGCGTCTGCATTTGTGAGCAAATCATTAAAAGAGCCAAGAAATCCTGTTCCGCCGATGGCCCAACGTTTTGTATAAAGTTCTTGGCGCTGATCTTCGTCAACTGAAAGGGCTGGGACGTCGTTGAGATCTTTTAGGCTTCCGTGAGCAGAATATCTCATTTCCTTTCTTCGTTCGGAGTAAACATCTTTCCAAGAACGCTCGTATTTTTTTGTCATTGGTTCGTTTTGTGACGGTATAGAGTAATTTGGGGTTCTTTGGAAAACAGTGAGTTTTTTTGCTTGCTTTGCCAGTACTGGAATTGACTGTATCCCGGAAGAACCAGTTCCAATGACTGCTATACTCTGTCCTGAAAAATCGACCTCCTCGTGGGGCCAATCCCCAGTATGAAAGGTGTTACCAACATAATCAGACAGGCCTTTAATATTGGGTATTTGAGTAGTCGATATACAGCCCGTTGCCATAATAAAATACTGAGCATCGATTTCTTCTCCAGTATTCGTGGTAATCTTCCATGTTTTCAAGTTTTCATCGAACCGACTCGCCTTAACTTCTACATTAAATTCGATGTCCTTTTTTAAATTAAATCTATCGGCAACGTGATTAGCATAAGCGAGAATATCCGGCTGCGCAGAGAACTTTTC
>DEBE01000190.1:0-653 GCA_002348425.1 Alphaproteobacteria bacterium UBA2964
TATGGCGAAGACCCTCTTGCCGTGCGCGAGTCGAATAAATACCAGGAAGAATACGTTCATCCCTTCGTTGACAAATGGGATGAGCTCATTGACTGGGAGGGACGCGCCGAGGCAGAAGGGGGTTTCTTTATCAAAAAGCTCCGTGAACATGGTGTCAAAAAAGTTTTGGATGTAGCCACCGGCACCGGCTTTCATTCCCTGCAGTTGCTACGCGCCGGTTTTGAAGTCACAAGTGTAGATGGTAGCCCCGTCATGCTTGCCAAGGCATTTGAAAACGCCCGAAAGCAAGGATACATCCTCCAAACCATACAAGCAGACTGGCGCTTCTTAAACCGGAGTGTACATGACCTCTATGATGCCGTGGTTTGCCTTGGGAATTCGTTTACGCATTTGCACGATGAAAACGATCGCCGCAAGACCCTGGCCGAATACTATGCCACGCTTCGGCATGACGGTATTTTGGTGCTCGATCAACGCAACTATGATGCCATCCTCGACAAGCAAATCGAGCCTAGCCACAACTATTACTATTGTGGTGACAATGTTTCCGCAGTCCCAGAACATGTCGACGAAACCCTGGCCCGTTTTCGTTATAAATTTTCCGATGGCTCAAAGTTTCACCTCAACATGTTCCCATTACGCAAAAACTATGT
>DEBE01000190.1:1002-2849 GCA_002348425.1 Alphaproteobacteria bacterium UBA2964
AGTGGGCTTCCAGCGTGTCACGACTTACGGGGACTTCCATGAAACCTATCGCAATAAAGAGCCTGACTTTTTTATACATGTCGCTGAGAAAAAGTATATCCAGGGAGACCATGACCATGAGTGACAGCTATTCTTCCGTGGTAAAAACCGCGCAGGAATACTACGACAGCGATGATGCCGATAATTTTTACTATCACGTATGGGGTGGTGAAGACATTCACGTGGGTCTCTATGAAACCCCGGAGGAAGACATCGCCAACGCCTCGCAACGCACCGTAGCCACCATGGCAGCACAGTGTGCGTCAACCCTCACACCACAAACAAAGATTATCGATTTGGGTTCCGGATACGGCGGCTCGGCACGTTGGCTGACAAAGAAACACAACTGTCATGCCATGTGCCTTAACCTGAGCGAAACACAGAACAGACGGAATCGCCTCATGAACGATGACCAGGGCCTGGCAGACCGCATCGAAGTTGTGGAAGGTAATTTCGAGGAGATCCCCGCCGACGACCAGCAATTTGACCTGGCATGGTCACAGGACGCCATTCTCCACTCCGGGCGCCGCGAAAAAGTTCTGGATGAAGTGAACCGCGTCTTGAAACCCGGCGGTGAGTTTATATTTACCGACCCCATGCAGGCCGATGATGTCCCTGAGGGCGTGCTGGAACCGGTGCTGAATCGCATTCACCTCAACAGTTTGGGCTCTTTCGAATTTTACCGTCAACAGGCCCTGCGCCTGGGATGGGAGGAAGTTGCCGTCACCGACCACAGCCCGCAACTGGTCAACCATTACACCCGGGTGCGCCAGGAACTGGCCAAGCGACGTGAAGAACTGGTTGGCAAGGTATCTGAAGATTACATCGACCGCATGGTCCAAGGCTTGGGGCACTGGATTGATGCAGGCCGTAATGGCCACCTGGCCTGGGGCATCATGCATTTCCGCAAAAAATAACTTGATCTTGAGAAAATCAGCGATTTCATTTTTACAGACCTGATGCAGACTTACGACTGTCCCAAGAGCATTCTCAAACCCGTGTTAGATAGAATCCATCTGGATTCTTTGGGCTCTTTTTGATTTTATGTTGAACAGGCCCGCAAATTAGAAAGGTTAGCCCTACAATGATTGCGGATACGAAAAAGCTATTTTTCTGCACGATTGTTTTCTCCCTTAAAATTAAAGTAAATTGAAGTTAATAGAGGAATGATATTTTATTTCATAATCTTAATTCGCCAGAATATTCCCCATCTTTCTTTTTCAAGATGTCTCCAAATCTCAAAAAGCTTTTCGGATAAAAACACATTCCTTCCAACATAATCCTTAGAAAAGGATTCGATGTCCGCCTTAGACAAACCTATCGAATTAAGACCTTGGCGGGTCTTCAAATATGCATTACGGAACCCTCTTTTATCCTTTTCAGAGTTCGGATATTCAACAGAAAAAAAACTATCATTATATTTCCAACTTATTCTCGTATATGATCCTGAAAATTTATTATAGACTTGGGTAAAATATGTCCCTTCATCAGCTGCAATACTCCCAAGTTCTTCGATAAGTCTCTGCAATGTTTTAAAGTTCGGGTTTTTAGACATTTTACAGCCCCCCTTAAATGTTTCTTACTTTTTATCCACCTCCCCTCCTCCTTTCAAAATGGTAAAGAGTAATGCAATAACTAATGTTTCATAAATTTCTAAAAAACGTCTAGCTTAAATCAAAAAAGCCCCTCAACCCCATTGAAGGGAAGTGGGGCTTTTATTCTTTTTTATTGACCCGTCTTTTTGTAATCGGGCATATTCCAATTTATATCGGAATTAAGTTTAATTTTCTCTTATGTGAATTAGATGT
>DEBE01000191.1 GCA_002348425.1 Alphaproteobacteria bacterium UBA2964
GATATCAATGTTGATGCTCCGGGCATTGCTGCCCGTCGGATGCTTGCCCGGGATATCGAGGCAGAAAATAAATAAAACTTATCCCAAGACCTCGCGCACTTGTGGAAAAACCCTTTCGCCAAGTATTGAGAGGGTATCCATCGTTAGTGAATGGGGCATGTCGGCCCACTGAATGCTCATAATAAGGTGATTTGTACCAATCTCTTTATTGAGATTTATAATTTGTTCCGTGACATCTTCCGGTGAACCTATGATAAATCTGTCCCCGGCAAGTTCATTAAAGGCTAGTGCAAGGTTTTGATCACCTTCCGGTAATTGGTCTCCCTGACCCCAAGATTGGTAGGCATTATATTTCTTTGTAAGATAAGGCCCGGCCCATTTTATTGCCTCCTCTCTTGTTTCTGCAACAAATAACTCCCTTCTCATTGGCAGTTCTGTTGGGAAGGGTTTTTTGCATTCATCGAGTGCCCTTTTGTAAATTTCTATTTGTTGTTTTATATGACTAATTTTATTGTGAGGATTAATATACCAACAATCACCGAGCCTTGCGGCGCGTTTAATGGCTGGGTCAGCATTGGCGCCAATCCAAATTGGAGGGAAAGGTTTCTGAAGTGGTTTTGGAGAACAAGAGGCTTCATTTAAACTAAAATGAGTGCCAGACATTGTAACCTTTTCTTCAGACCAAAGGCGTTTGAGGGCAATTAAGTTTTCTTCCAAGAGTTTGCCGCGTTTTTTTACGTCACTGCCAAATGCTGCAAATTCTACCTCACGGTACCCTAATGCTACTCCACAAATTAATCTGCCATTTGACATTATATCGATGGTGGAGAGTTGTTCGGCAATATCGAGGGGTTTGTGTAAAGATAGGAGAACCACTCCAGCATTTAGTTTTACTCGTTTTGTTTCTGCGCTTAATCTGGCCAAAATGGGTAGTTGTTGAAATGCCCTAAAGGGCGCTGTGCTGTAGTGCGATGTTTTAGTGATAGAATCAAAACCTAAATTTTCCGCTGCTTTGCACTCACTTATTAGCTCCTCAAAACAAGTTCGGATATCTTGGTTGGTTTCATATTGGCCACGAATTGCAAGGCCGAACTGCATTTTGACTTTCCTTTTTAGTTAAAAATTTCTTTCGATTTAAAAAATCTTTGCCGTAATATTATAAGGAAATCAACAGGATTGATTTAGATTGGAGTTGATTCAAAATATGTGATAGTGGCAAATATAGTTACAAAATGGAGTTTGTTGGATTGTATCCCCTTGTGGCACTGGCTGTTAGCCGGTATATCCAAAAGCATCAATTGACCAGCGAGATCAAAGGAATATGCAAAAATGGCTGATGGAATTTATGACGTAGTAGTTGTCGGAGCGGGTAATGCGGCGGCTTGTGCGGCTTTAGCTGCGCAAGATGCGGGTTCTGAGAAAATTGTCATGTTAGAACGTGCCCCTGAAGACGAGGCTGGCGGTAATACACGTTTCACCGCTGGGGCTATGCGGGTGGTATATGACGGTGTTGAGGATATTAAGAAGCTGGTCGAACTTTCTAACCAAGAAATTGCCGATACAGATTTTGGTACCTATACGAAGGATCAATTTTTTGATGACATCTTTAGGGTGACCCAGTTTCGTACAGACCCAGAAATGGCTGAAACTCTGGTAACAAAAAGTCTTGAAACACTCACCTGGATGCGGGAAAAGGGGATACGTTTTGTACCAATTTACGGTCGTCAGGCTTTTAAAATTGATGGAAAATTTAAATTTTGGGGTGGACTGACTGTCGAGACATGGGGTGGCGGGCCCGGGCTTTATGAAGCTCAACAAGAAATTACAAAAAAGAACGGTATTGAGACAATGTTTGAAACTCGCGCTGTGGACCTAATTTTCGATGGCGCAAAAATTACTGGGGTTCGTATAAAACAAGGTGCGAGTGTTAAGGAGCTGAAGTGTAAATCCGTAGTATTAGCGTCGGGAGGTTTTCAGGCAAATCCAGAATGGCGTACCCGGTACCTAGGGCCCGGATGGGATCTCGCAAAAATTCGGGGAACACGTTTTAATACTGGTGATGGTATTCGCATGGCGACCGATATTGGTGCCGCAACTTATGGTAACTGGTCGGGTTGCCACGCGGTAGGTTGGGATCGTAACGCTCCTGAATTTGGCGATCTTGCAGTAGGTGATCAATTTCAAAAACACTCATATCCGTTTTTTATTATGGTCAATGCAACTGGCAAGCGTTTTGTTGATGAGGGAGCAGACTTCCGTAATTATACTTATGCAAAGTACGGACGTGTCATTCTTGATCAGCCCGCTCAATTTGCATGGCAAGTACTCGACGCTAAAGTGGCACACCTAAAACGCGATGAATATTCGATTCGTCAAGTGACGAAGGTTACAGCTGATACCATAGAAGAATTGGCAGAAAAACTTGAGGGCGTGGACAAAGACGCTTTTCTCAAAGAAATTGAGCAATATAACGCCGCTGTTCGACAAGATATCGAATACAACCCAAATGTTAAAGACGGCAGATGCACTGAAGGATTAGATATTAATAAATCTAATTGGGCTCAAACAATTGATACAGCGCCCTTCGAGGCGTATCAAGTGACCTGCGGTGTTACCTTTACTTTTGGTGGTTTAAGGATCAACACCGATGGTCAGGTCGTGGATACAGACTTAATTCCAATGGAAGGTCTTTATGCAGCTGGTGAGTGCGTTGGGGGATTATTTTATTTCAATTATCCCGGTGGTTCAGGCTTAACCGCTGGCTCCGTATTTGGCAAACTTGCGGGATATTCGGCTGGGTTGGCTGCTAGTGCATAAAAATAAAATAGTGGCGGTTCTGAATTAACAAAAGGCATATTAATATTGCCTCTTCAGTGCAGTGCATAAAATTTTTATACTCGCTTTAGCAGAGTTATGGGTGATTTTGAAGGCATGTCCCTGTTTTCTCCCTTTAAAAAGATTATTTATTTTTTGAGTCATTGTTATCGGTTTCTCCAAAACTGTGATATTTGTTGAAGATTAATCTCGAGCAACTGATAAAAACTTTTGAGGCAAATAAATATTAATTGCCTGGACATAGCGTTTTCGTAGCATAATGCTGGTTTAGTGAAACTGGAGTAGGAAGCAGAATTTCTAAAATAGGAATACACGATGATCGAAAAAGTTCAAGAAAGTGATAACCTCACTGATGGGTTTCACCTAATCATTGATGCGTTGAAGCTAAACGGTATCAGTACGATATATAATGTTCCCGGAATTCCGATTACGGACCTGGGTAGATTTATGCAACATGCGGGAATGCGAGTGCTTTCCTTTCGACATGAACAAAATGCAGGCTATGCAGCGGCAATCGCAGGGTTTTTAACACAAAAACCCGGGATATGCCTGACGGTTTCGGCACCTGGATTTCTTAATGGTCTGACTGCGCTTTCTCATGCAACAACAAACTGTTTTCCAATGATTTTGATAAGTGGTTCCTCAGAGCGGGAAATTGTTGATTTGCAACAAGGAGACTATGAAGAGATGGACCAAATGGCTATTGCAAAGCCATTATGTAAATCAGCATATCGCGTATTGCATGCAGAAGATATCGGTGTCGGGATAGCTCGAGCTATAAGGGCTTCGGTTTCCGGGCGGCCTGGCGGGGTTTATCTTGATTTTCCAGCTAAATTATTTGGACAGGTCATGGATGCTGACGCTGGTCAGCGATCGTTGATTAAAGTTATTGACCCTGCCCCGTGCCAAATACCTTCTCCTGAATCGTTAGCGCGTGCTGTTGACGTACTTAAGGGGGCGAAGAGGCCTCTCATTGTCTTGGGCAAGGGCGCCGCATATGCTCAAGCTGACGATAAAATCCGAGATTTGGTTGAAAAAAGTGGGATACCTTATTTGCCCATGAGTATGGCAAAGGGAATTCTTCCTGATACCCACCCGCAATCTGCTAGCGCAGCCCGTTCACTTGTTTTAAAAGAGTCGGATGTCGTGATGTTGATTGGCGCTCGCTTGAATTGGTTGCTTTCCCACGGTAAAGGGAAGGCTTGGGGCAAAAACCCGAAAAAATTCATACAAATTGATATAGAGCCACGCGAAATGGATAGCAATGTTGAAATTGTTGCTCCAGTAGTTGGGGATATCACTTCCAGTTTGAGTGGCTTCATTGAAAAGATGGGAGAAAACTGGGCGGCACCACCAAAAAATTGGACTGGCGCGGTAAAAGAAAAGGTAGAAAGTAACGTCGCACGTATGGCACCAAGATTAAAGAACAATAATGTTCCGATGGACTACCATGGCGCCCTAGGCGTACTTAGATCGATCATCAAAGAAAATCCTGAACTCGTTCTAGTGAATGAGGGCGCTAACACGCTGGATTTTGCCCGCAGCATCATCGATATGTACAAACCAAGAAAACGCCTTGATGTTGGTACTTGGGGCGTCATGGGTGTAGGTATGGGTACGGCGATAGCGGCGGCTGTGGAAACAGGCAGTCAAGTGCTAGCGGTTGAGGGAGACAGTGCATTTGGGTTTTCTGGTATGGAGATAGAGACCATCTGTCGCTACAAATTGCCTGTATGTGTAGTTGTTTTTAATAACGGCGGAATTTATCGAGGCTCGGACCAAAATAATGCAGGTGATGATGTAGCCACCACCATTTTTGTCAGGGACGCACGTTACGATAAGATGATGGAAGCTTTTGGTGGAGAAGGATATAATGCCACATCTCCTGATGAGCTTAGTCAGTCGGTCAATGAGGCTCTAGTGTCTGGAAAACCAACCCTAGTGAATGCAGTGATAGATCCGGAAGCCGGAACTGAAAGTGGCAGGATTGGTAATCTAAATCCACAAAGTATAGTTGCTAAAAATTAATGAATTATTAAGAAATCTGAGGTCAAAGACAGGATTGATGATATGAGTAAAGCTCTTGAAGGTATAAAAATTTTGGATATGACGCACGTACAATCAGGCCCAACGTGCACCCAATTGCTGGCTTGGTTTGGAGCTGATGTTATTAAGGTTGAAAGGCCTGGAGTTGGTGATGCAACGAGGGGTCAATTAAGAGATATTCCAGATGTCGATAGCCTTTATTTTACGATGCTCAATCATAATAAACGCAGTGTCACTCTGAATCCAAAGACGAAAACTGGGTCAAAAATTTTTACGAAGTTGATACAAGAATGTGACGTGATGGTTGAAAACTTTGCTCCAGGAGCAATTGACCGTATGGGGTTTCCTTGGGAAAAGATCCAAGAAATTAATCCGAGAATGATATATGCCTCAGTAAAAGGATTTGGACCGGGACCTTATGAGGATTGCAAAGTCTATGAAAATGTTGCTCAGTGCACCGGAGGAGCAGCATCAACTACAGGCTTTCTTGATGGTCCCCCCTTGGTAACCGGTGCGCAAATAGGGGACTCAGGGACGGGTCTGCATTTAGCATTTGGTATTGTAACCGCCTTATTTCATCGAGAAAGTAGTGGCAAAGGACAGCGAGTAGAATGTGCTATGCAGGATGGCGTGCTCAACCTCTCTAGAGTGAAGCTACGTGATCAACAGCGTCTAGAAAATGGACCACTTAAAGAGTATAGCCAGTATGGTCAGGGTTTGCCGTTTGGAGATGCAACCCCAAGAGCTGGAAATGACTCTGGTGGTGGTCAGCCTGGGTGGATCCTAAAATGCAAAGGTTGGGAATCGGATCCTAATGCGTATGTTTACTTCATAACACAAGCGGCGGTTTGGCAAAATATTTGCGATCTAATTGGTAAGCCTGAATGGAAAGATGACCCTGAATACGCTAAGCCAGAAGCAAGATTGGATAAGATTAAGCCAATTTTCGATGCCATAGAAGAGTGGACTACGACCCTCGATAAATTAGAGGTTATGAGAAGGTGCAATCCTCTAAATATTCCGTGCGGTCCGATATTGTCTATGAAAGAGCTGGCAGAGGAACCTTCATTGAGAGCGACCGGAACTGTCGTTGAGGTAGATCATCCCGAACGGGGGAAATATCTAACTGTAGGAAATCCCGTTAAATTGTCCGAGTCAAAATCGGAGGTAAAACGCTCGCCGCTGCTGGGTGAGCATACGGAGGAGATCCTTAAAAATGTCATAGGGTTTTCGGATGAAGAAATTACTTTGGCGCGTGAGGAAGGCGCTATTTAGCGACTAGTATGGATGACGAGTTGTATAAAGTGGAGATTGGAGAGCTTTGAGTAACTATAAAGATAAAATTTTTGGAGAGGAATGGTCTAACTGGGTTGATCCTGAAGTGCCAGAATATTTCAATCCAACAACAGTGGTTCTTGATAAACATCTGGAAACTAACGAGGCATCCTCAATAGCATTAATCGTAGATGATGAGTCGTATACATATGAACAATTTTTGCATCAGGTTTGCAGGGCGGCAAATGGTTTAAAGGCCCTCAATATCGATTCTGGGTCACGAATTTTGCTATTCGCCACCGACAGTCTCGAGTTTCTTTCTTTTTGGTTTGGAGCAATACGTGCAGGTATAATACCGGTTGTGGTGTCTGACGCATATAAAGCATCTAATCTTCTTTATTTTTTAAATGATACTGCCGCTAAAACCTTGTTTATAGATGTTGAACAAACGGCGAAGTTAGATGAAATTTCTGATGATATACCGTATACCCTAGAAAACGTTATCGTCCGCGGCCCTCACATCGGGAATACTCCAGAGGCTGGTGATCGTAGCACCCTGACATGCAATGAAGCTGTCGAAGGCGCTGCCCAAAGCTTTGCCCCCTTACCGCTGCATCATAATGATGTTGCTTATATGTTTTATTCTGGAGGTACTACAGGCCCTGCAAAGGGAATTACCCATTTAGCACATGATTTTTTATTGGTTCCAGAGCGCCATGGAGCGTTTATGGAATATGGACCAAAAGATATAGTCCATGCTACTTCTAAGAAATATTTTACCCATGGTATTTGGCCCGCTGTTCTCATTCCTTTTTATTTTGGATCTACGAGCGTTATCTCCCGGTTACCGCCAACTGCCCAGAATATTGTAAAAATAGTTGAAAAATTCAAGCCTAACAAATTGATCACTGTTCCTACTATAATAAAAAATCTATTATTATTTGCTGAACAAGAGAGAGTTCCTGATTTTTCATCACTTAGTCTTGTAACATCTGCGTCGGAAAAAATGCCGCCAGAGATATTTGAGCAATTTGAAAAACTTTTCAGTTTAGAGATTTTGGATTCGATCGGTTCCTCAGAAATCACCTACGAGTGGATTGCTAATCGTCCAAAGGAATTTCGTCGGGGCAGTCTTGGTAAACCGGTTTTTGGTTATAACATCAAGCTGGTTGATGATGAAGGTACAGAAATTATGGAACCCAACACCGACGGCGAAGCGTGGATTAGCAGTCAAACAACATGCTTTTTCTATTGGCGGAAATTAGAAAAAAGTCGGGAGACATTCATCGGTGAGTGGGCCCGCACAGGCGACACCTTAAGATTTGATGAGGATGGCTTTTTCTGGTTTTCCGGACGTAGCGATGACGTATTTAAAGTAAAAGGATTGTGGGTTTCTCCGATCGAGGTCGAAGCTGCTATTACTGAACATGATAGTGTTTTGGAGGCGGCCGTCATCTCTTTTGAGAACCGAGAAGGTCTAACGCAGCCGAAAGCCTATATAGTTTTAAAACCAAATGTTGAAGTAAACGACTCTTTGGTTGTGGAGCTCAAGAATGGCGTGCGTAAAATCGGTGGTTACAAGGTGCCACAAGAAATAGAGTTTGTAGACACCCTTCCGAGAACAACTTTAATGAAGATTGACCGCCGGGCCCTAAGGGAATTGGATACCAAAGGTCTGTGAAAATCAATTATAACAGGGAATAACGAATATACCCGTCTGGGAAACGACTTTTGGCTAGCCGACCTTCATAAACAAGATAATTTGCATGAGCCATTGCTTCGCCTATTGCAAAACCGAGTTGATGCTTGTCTAGGTCACGGCGAAAAAGATAGGGTATGAGCTCTCTTGATGTTTTAGGTTCCTGGCATGCTTCCGCCGCCGCTTTAAGCCTTGAGGAGTGATGTTGTATCAGGGAGTCGATACGTTCATGGAGCCCAAAAAATGGTCTATCATGTGAAGGAAGAACAAAAACATTTTTTGGTAAAAATCGAAACTTTTCTAAACTTTGTAAATATAGTCGTAAAGGGTCTCCATCTGGTTCATTGCACTGCAAACTAACATTAGTCGAAATTCTTGGTAAAACCTGATCCCCTGAGATTAATATGTTTAGGTTTTCACACCATAGAGCCGCATGCTCGGGAGAGTGCCCGGCCCCAGTTATTACTCTCCACTCATTTTTGCCAATTAAAAAGTTCTCGGCATCTATCATACGTCGAAAATTTGGTGGTAGTGGCGTAATTATTTTTGAGAAATCTGGTCTTGTCTCTCGGTAACCATCAATTCCAGTTTGCTCCATTCCATGTTCTTTATAAAAATTCATCCTCGCGTCTATGTCAGAGGTTGGGCCGCCATATCGATTGAGTTGAGCTTGCATCCATTCCGAATAAGTCATCCAAATGGTCGCATCCCATATATTATTCAGCCATCCGGCCAGAGACACATGATCTGGATGGAAATGGGTAATAATTATCCTATTCACGGGCTTATTAAGCAAAAGGTCGGAAAAGACTTGCTTCCATATATTACGAGTGTCGTCCGAGTTATAGCCGGTATCAACAATCGTCCACCCTTCTCCATCTTCAATTAACCATAAATTAATATGGTCTAGGGCAAACGGCAGAGGCATTCTTATCCAGTGAATTCCCTCTGCAACCACCTGTGTTTCTCCATAACTAAGTGTTTCAAAGGGGTATTCTGGCTTTTTCTCCATTAAATAAAGGCCTTGCGAGCAAAAGTTCTAATTAAATTAGCCTATAAATCATATATTTAGCTATTGTTCTTCAATAGGGTCTTTTGTCTCGGTTTCTTTTTTTTGGGGTAGCAACTGCCCCAAGGCGGCGAATGGATTATCGCTATTTTCTGAAGAAGTGTTTTCTGTCTCATCTGAACCCGTAAGCGCAACATTTTTATTTGATATTTCCGGTTCAGAAGACGTCAATGAAACTGTATCAGTATTTTCGATTTCAACAGGATTTATTTGGGTCGAAGATTGTTCCTTCTCTTTATTTTTGCGTTTTTCAGCCCGTTCTGCGGCTCGGTTAGCTTTTTCTATAGCCGCAGTTAAATCTTCTCTGGCAACTAATCCCAGGGCCACAGGGTCCCTTGGTTTGATATTGTTGATATTCCAATGGGTTCTGTCACGAACCCCATTTATAGTCGGTTTTGTAGTGCCTACAAGTTTAGATATTTGTCCATCTGATAATTGTGGAAAATTCTTTACAAGCCATGCGATGGCATCCGGTCGATCTTGTCGGCGCGTTACTGGTGTATAGCGTGGCCCTTTTGTTCGAATTTTTGGTCGTGGAATGTTTGTCTCAGCTAATTGTAACCTTGCTTCAGGGTCAGCTCCACAACGATCTATTTCTTCCTTTGTGAGTTGACCATTTGTAATCGGGTCGTATCCTACCATTCCGATAGAGGCCTCCCCATCGGCAATACTCTGAACTTCGAGCGAGTGTAATCCACAAAAATCTGATATTTGATCAAACGTCAGTGCTGTATTCTCAATTAACCAAACAGCGGTTGCTTTTGGCATTAGGACCTGGCTCATGGTCTCTCCTCTAGTTTCATAATAAATAATTTAGTTTTCTACCGATGCATTGCAGTTTTCAGTGGCCATGCGGAATATTTTCCATGATATACCATACTCATTTTTGACATAAGACAGACGTACACGATTAAACGGTTAGAACGATTTTACCAATATGCTCGCCGCTGTCCATCAATGCATGCGCGTTGACTGCTTCTTTCAATGGAAAACAACGATAAATTATTGGTTTAATCTTTCCAGCCTCTATTAAAGGCCATGCTTTATCATGAAGTTGTTCTTTTATTAACGCTTTTTCTTCTATAGATCTAGGACGCAGTGTTGATCCGGTAAAAGTTATTTGCTTTGTCATAATGATGTGAACAGGAATCTCGGCTTTAGTGCCACTTTGAACCGCAATTTGAATTAGGCGTCCTTTATTTGAGAGGACACGTAAATTTCGGGCAACATAATTTCCGCCTACTATATCTAAAATAACATCTACGCCTTTGTGTTTGGTGATATTGTCAACCTCCTCCACGAAATCAAATTCGCGATAATTGATAGCGGCTATGGCACCAAGATTTATACAAGCTTCGCATTTTATTTTCGAACCAGCAGTCGCAATTACATTTGCCCCCATGACAGAAGCCAGTTGAATTGCTGTCGTTCCAATTCCGCTGGAGCCTCCATGTATTAGTATAGTTTCCCCGGGTTTTAGTTTTCCCCGTGTAAAAACATTATCCCATACTGTAAAAAAGGTTTCTGGGAGAGCAGCAGCTTCCTCTATGGTCAGGCTCTTAGGTATTGGTAAGCATTGCAGTTCTGGCGCTATACAATATTCCGCGTATCCACCTCCTGGAACTAGAGCACAAACCCTGTCACCAACTTTCCAATTTACTACATCATCAGATATTTTGACGATTGTTCCTGCTATTTCTAGCCCTGGTGTATCGGGAGCACCTTTCGGGGGAGGATAATTTCCTCTACGTTGCATTATATCGGGCCGATTGATACCTGCAGCTTCTACTTTTACGAGTACCTCACCTGTTTTAGGTAGTGGAACAGGAATTATGGTTGGGATTAGAACCGTAGGATCACCTGGCTGGGATATTTTGATGGCGGTCATTTCGGTTGGTAATGCTTGTGACATGTGGTTTGACAATTGTTGTTTTATTAAAAATATTTACAGGTCTAATATTCTAAAATCGAACTGGCAAGAATAGGGAAAAATTTTTATGGATGAAGAGGATTACATAACAAAGCCTAAAGACTGGACACGGCGTGATATTGAAAAACTATCTATACTGCAGCTCGAAGAATATATTTCAGAATTAAAGAAAGAAATCGATAGGGTCGAATCCGATATCAACTCGAAGAAAAATCACGCGACAGCGGCAGAGGCCGTATTTAAGAAATAAATCCGAATAATCGTAAAAGGCGCAATCTATGAATCATCGGTATTTAAGTTAAATTATTATTTAATACCGAAATTCTCGAATTTCTTATTAAATTTTGCAACTTGACCATCTTGTGTATTGATCCGTTGTGCCCCTCCAGTCCAAGCTGGATGAGAGTTTGGGTCAATATCCAGTTTAAGAGTGTCGCCCGGATTTCCCCAAGTCGAACGCGTCTTATAGCTGGTACCGTCTGTCATTACTACGGTAATCTCATGATACTCGGGATGGATATCATCTTTCATTTCTTCCTCCACAACGGGGGCGAGTTATATATCAATTATACAATTGAGGGCAAGCCTTTCAGTGAAATAAAAAGGGTATTTCTTCTGCGTTGACGTAGATACTTTGTAATGCTTCTTAGAGGACAGACGCTATAAAATGATGATAAGATTAAAAACAAATGGCTCGGCACAATAATCTTAATGTTGGAAATCATGAAGGAAAGGAAAGACCGCGGGCTTCCGTGGGAGCCTTGCGCGGGATCTTTCCCTATTTGAAGCCTTATAGCGTTGCAATAGCCGGAGCATTGATTGCATTAACGATTGCAGCCTCTGCGGTTTTGGTAATGGGGGTAGGTCTTAGATCGTTAATTGACCATGGTTTTAGTAGCGGAAATGAAGAACTTTTGGACCACGCTTTGGTTGGGTTGTTTATAATAATAGTGAGCCTAACTGCAGCCACTTATGCGCGCTTTTTTTTGGTCTCATGGATAGGTGAAAGAGTTGTCGCTGATATACGCAAAGATGTCTTCAATCATGTGCTGCATTTGGACACACAATTTTTTGAAACGACGCGCGTAGGAGAAATTCTATCTCGGCTTACTACAGATACAACCTTATTACAATCTGTCGTTGGTTCACAAATCTCCATTGCCTTGCGTAATCTATTACTGTTTTTCGGCGGTACAGCAATGCTTTTCATTACTAGTCCACGGCTGACAGGGTTTGTATTCCTTGTAGTACCGTTAGTGTTAATACCAATCATATTATTTGGGCGGCGTGTGCGATATTTATCGCGTAGAAGCCAGGACAGAGTAGCGGACGTTGGAGCGTTTATTGAAGAAACCTTGAATGCTATTCGTATCGTTCAAGCTTTTGGGCATGAAAAATTCGACCGTATCCTTTTTAGAAGCCGAGTTAATGACGCCCTCGTGACAGCAGTCAAAAGAATCAGGGCCCGTGCTTTTTTGACTGCAACTGTAATGTTGCTCGTCTTTGGTTCCATTGGAGTAATCCTGTGGTTGGGAGGGCATGATGTCATCTCTGGCAGAATTAGCGCGGGGGAATTATCAGCATTCGTTTTTTATGCAATCGTTGTGGCGGGCTCTTTAGGAGCTATCAGTGAAGTTATTGGTGACCTTCAACGTGCTGGAGGTGCTAGTGAAAGATTGATCGAGTTGTTAACTACAACACCTCAATTGACGTTACCGGCCAACCCAAAAGAACTTCCTAATTTTAAAGTCGCCGGGGTCAAATTTAATGATGTTACTTTTCACTACCCCTCTCGTCCCGACATTCCCTCACTTTCTAATTTTAATCTAGAGGTCAAGCCCGGAGAGACTGTAGCTTTGGTTGGGCCATCCGGTTCTGGAAAATCTACAGTCTTCCAACTTTTATTAAGGTTTTATGACCCTTCAGAGGGTAGCATTTTGCTTGAGAATTTTGATCTAAAGGAAATCAGCCTTCAAGATTTGCGCTCTAATATGTCTATTGTTCCTCAGGATGCAGTAATATTTGCAGCAAATGCCTGGGAAAATATTGGTTATGGTCGACCCGAGGCTTCGACTGAAGAAATCCGTTTTGCTGCAGACGCAGCCTCGGCCTCAGAATTTCTAGATAGGCTTCCAGAAGGTTTTAACTCCTTTTTAGGTGAGAAAGGTGTACGGCTGTCAGGAGGACAAAGGCAGAGAATTGCAATAGCACGCGCAATTCTTCGAAATACCCCTTTGCTACTTCTAGACGAAGCCACGAGCGCGCTAGATTCGGAAAGTGAACTTAGTGTTCAATTGGCTCTAGAAAAGGCTATGTCTAAAAGCACAACATTAGTTATAGCACATCGGTTAGCTACAGTTCTTAAAGCCGATCGAATAATTGTTATGGATAAAGGTAAGATTGTGGAGAGTGGAACACATAAAAGCTTACTCTCAAAGGGTGGGCTTTACGCGCGATTGGCCGCTCTGCAATTTCACCTTCAAGGGAATGATACCTAAATTCATACTTGTTTGTTATTATTTTTCACGACTGGGTATAGCTTGTAGTGTTTCCATCCATTTTTGAGCAGACCTATGCCAACCTTGAGTTGTCGGTACTAAATGGTTTAGTTGATTAGATGTAGGCGTACGGATTCGAAATATTTTTGGTTCGTCTCCTACTGAAGTAGAATAGATATGTGTACCACAGTCAGGGCAGAATATCTGTGCACGCTTTCGACCACTTTCAGCCGTCTTTATATAAGTTTTAGGATTCCCTGATAGGAGTACAAAATTTTCTTCCGGAACTGCGACGCCTATCCGAAAGGGACCACCCGAAAATTTTTGACAATCTGTACAATGACAAATTCCTACTTTTTCGGTGTCGGCTTCGGCTTCGTAACTAATAGCGCCACAGTGACAGTTGCCGTCAATTTTCATGAGTCTGGTCTCCAAAATAAATTTTAACTCTGTTTGGCCTTGAAACCGAGGACGTAAATGTTAGTCTCCACGTTGTGATTTAATTATAATGTGATAGGGAGAAAAGTTAATGGGATTTTTGAAGAATGGCTTATCTGCAGCAGCCGTTTTAGCGTTTGGGGTGGGTACTTTTGCTAATGCCTCTAATGCAGATAGCGTAGCCAAATTTTATAAAGGTAAGACTATAAAAGTTATTGTAGCGTCAAGTGCGGGTGGAGGTTATGACGCTTATAGCCGAGTTTTGGGTGAACATATTGTTCGATTTCTCCCTGGAAACCCAAGTGCAGTAGTGCAAAATATGCCGGGGGCTGGAGGATTAAGGGCTGCGAACTTTTTGTATGTGCGTGCTCCAAAAGATGGAACCTATTTCGGACATGTACAAAGAACCGCGCCATTTCATGCGATAATGGGGCGTCCGGGGGCGGCTTTCGATCCCAATAAGTTTAATTGGATTGGTAGCCTTAATAATGAGGTTACAATATGTGTGGTCCGAAAAGAGGCTAAGGCAAAAACTTTTGAGGACCTTCGAAAATACCAAACAATAATGGGGGGTTCCGGGATAGCGTCTGACAGTGAGACTGTTCCAACGTTTCTAAATAATATGCTTGGATTTAAATTTAAGGTTGTTTCAGGTTATCCAGGTTCCACGGAAACAGCCCTTGCTGTTGAGCGTAAAGAATTGGATGGCATGTGTGGTTCGTATTCTTCTTTAACATCTGCACAAAAACGGTGGTTCAAACCTGGCAAGGAGTTTGTAAATATTTTGGTGCAAGCTTCGACACGAAAGCATGCGAAGATACCTCAGGTACCTCTTGCGAAAGATTTAGCTAGAAACTCGAAAGATAAGGCGGTTATGGAGCTAAATGATGCTCGCCTCGAAATGGGTCGTCCATTTGTTGCGCCTCCCGGTGTACCGCAGGAGCGAGTGAAGGCACTCCGAGTAGCTTTTAACCAAATGGTCAAAGATAAGCAATTTGTAAACGCAATTCTTAAATTGGGAAGAGAGCTGAATCCCGTGACAGGTCAAGACGTTCAGGCCTTGAT
>DEBE01000078.1:0-13926 GCA_002348425.1 Alphaproteobacteria bacterium UBA2964
GGCGGCGGAAAAAAAGTTAGGGGCCTTTTTGGCCCTAAAAAGTTAAGGCCGAAATTAAAATAAAAGAATTTTCTTAATTAATTTAGTTTGAGTAAACAATGTAATTCCATATGAATAAAAATCAAATCCATCTCCAGAATTTTGACGGTGATACGCCAAAGACAACACCAAGATTAATAGCAGGAAACTTTGGTCTAGTTGCCGAAAATCTAGGAAAATCTTACAAAAAACGTCCTGTTATCAGAGAGGTCACCTTGTCAGTTGAACGCGGTGAGGTTGTGGGCCTTTTAGGACCAAATGGCGCTGGAAAAACCACAACATTCTACATTTTAACTGGCCTTGTTAAACCTGATTACGGTGTTATTACGCTAGATGGGAATGAAATCACAGGGTTACCAATGTATCGTCGGGCTAGGCTTGGCATCGGTTACCTTCCCCAAGAGGCCTCAATTTTTCGAGGTTTATCAGTTGAAAATAATATCAGAGCCATTCTGGAGGTTGCATTTAAGCATCCCGATCAGCGCGAAATAAAATTAGAGGAGTTATTGGCTGAGTTTTCAATTTCGCACCTCCGCCGTACATCGGCATTAGCTTTATCTGGCGGTGAAAGACGACGCGTTGAAATAGCCCGAGCCCTAGCTGCAGACCCCAGTTTTATATTATTAGACGAACCACTAGCAGGGATAGACCCAATTGCTATAAACGAAATTAGAGATCTTATTTCGCATCTAAAAGATCGTAATATTGGTATTCTAATAACAGACCATAACGTTCGAGAGACATTAGAAATAGTTGACCGGGCTTATATCCTCCATGATGGTAGAGTTCTAATGAGTGGGGCGCCTGAGGAAATTGTAACACACAAAGATGTCAGAAGGGTCTACCTAGGCGAAAGTTTTAGTCTTTGAGAATGTCAAAAATATTTTTAGATAAAATATGGCAATAATAACTACCTTGCAGCCCCGTCTAGATCTATATCAAGCTCAGTCACCCGTTATGACACCCAAGCTGCAAGAGGCTATTAAATTATTGCAGCTGTCGAATCTAGAATTAATTGATTATTTAGAAAAAGAGCTAGAGAAAAATCCTTTTTTAGAATACGAAGACTCAGACGAAAAGAATGAACTCTCCAAGAGTTTAACCGACAACAATAATCATAAAACTTCGTCGGAAATTGATGATTCTAGTATAGAAAAAGTGGAATCAATTTCTTCCCAAATCCAGTCGACAAAGCAGTTCGGTCATTCAAATACAAACCCCCCATACCCCGACAGCGAGAGTCAGGAAAAAATATCTTTGCAAAAGCACCTTTTGGAACAGATCAATGTTGACTTCTCCAACTCTGTAGACCGCCTGATAGCGATTTATATTTTAGATTTGCTAGATGACTCAGGATATTTGCAAACCAGCATCCAAAAGATAGCAGAAACGCTCGGATGCCCAATTTGTAGAGTAAATCAGATCCTAGACACGCTTCAAAATTTTGATCCACCAGGTATTTTTGCACGCAACCTATCAGAGTGTTTGGCACTTCAGCTAAAAGAGGATAATAGGTACGATTCAATTAAGGAGAAGTTACTAGAAAATCTAGATCTTTTGGCAAAGAGAAAATTTGATTCTTTAAAACATTTATGTGGTGTTGGTGATAAGACCTTAATGAACATGATTAGAGAGGTTAAGAAATTAAATCCGAAACCTGCCCAAACATTTGATAACGAAGTAGCTCCACCATTAATACCTGATGTATTTGTGTATCGAAGCAAAGATGGTTCTTGGTTTGTTGAATTAAATACAGAAACCTTGCCAAAAGTTATTGTTAATAACCGTTATTATGCAAAAATAACTCAGGAAAGTTTAAATTCAAAAGATAAAGCATATTTATCAGAGTATTATCAGTCAGCAAATTGGCTTATAAAATCTTTGCATCAGCGTGCACAAACTATAATCACAGTGACCTCCGAAATTATCCGTCAACAATCTGCCTTTCTCGAAAAAGGAGTGCAATTTCTAAAACCCCTCGTTTTGCAAGAAATAGCTGATGTTTTAAACATCCATGAAAGTACTGTTAGCAGGGTAACTCGCAATAAGGTCTTAGCCACCCCACGTGGAATTTTCAGTCTGAAATACTTTTTCACGATGGCTATCGGAAAGAACAATTATGGTGTTGTACGATCCTCGGAATCTGTACGATTTCAAATAAGAAATTTGATTGAAAAAGAAACGATAGATAATATTCTCTCCGATGAGAAAATCGTAAAACTTCTTAAAATAGATGGTATAGATGTTGCTAGACGCACGGTGGCAAAATATCGCGATATTATGAAAATTCCATCATCCACTATACGGAAACGTGAGAAAAAAACTCGATTTATTTCTTAGAGTTTATTAAAAGCTTTGTGTTGACTTCCAACTTACAACGGAACTATTTATCCGGAAATAAGTACCCACAAATTGATTAAACTAGGACTATTGCTATGACCTCAATGTCAACATTTTGTTACGCTCGGATAGGTATTTAATATGAAAGTACGCGATTTGCTCTCTGCAGAAAGTGTTATTTACCCAATTAGGGCGACAAGCAAAAAACAAGTCCTAGAAGAATTAGCCTATCACGCCGCAAATATTAGTGGCCATAATCAACGGTCTATATTTGACGTAATTTTGGAACGTGAAAGATTGGGGACTACGGGGATAGGTCGGGGCGTTGCGATTCCTCACGGAAAACTGCCCAACCTTAATCGATTATATGGGGTGTTTGGGAAATTAGAAAAACCTGTAAACTTTGAAGCAGTAGACCATCAAAACATCGATTTGATCTTTTTATTAATTGCCCCTGAAAGCTCTGGAGCGGACCACTTACAAGCTTTATCTAGAATTTCACGGTTATTCCGCGACTCAGACGTTTGTAAAAAACTACGCGCTACCAATGACCATAATTTATTGCATAAACTTTTATTAGATCAGGCTGAGCCGAGTTCTATATAAATTCCATTTTCCAAATAACAATTAAGACGGAAACTTAGGTCAACAAAATAGGGCCTCGCAAAAAAAGCGAGGCTCTATTTTAAATGGTGGAGCCAATCGGAATCGAACCGACGACCTCTTGAATGCCATTCAAGCGCTCTCCCAACTGAGCTATGGCCCCGATGATTTTTATCGCAAAATACTTAGCAATTTTAATATTATAACTTGCTATACTAAATCTTAGAAGTGAAAGATTTCTTCCCAAAAATTATTTTTTCAAGTACCACAACGATCCATCAGTTCTCAGTATCTCCTGGATTTCCTTCACTATTATCGATTACATCAAGCATATTTTGATCATTTTCAAGATCAGAAACGTCTTCAATTGTTTCGTCTTGATTCCCATCATCCTCTACTAGGATATCTAGAGCAGGGTCATCAAGGGTATCTCCTTCATCTGCCTCCAACTCCATACTATTATTAGGCTCCATGATCTCAGTTTTGATTGACTCTGGGGCTGGTGTGACAAGCTTAGGGCGAGAACCACGGCCTGACTTGACTGGCATAAACTCTGTCCCACAAACCGGGCATACAATTGGGCTCCTGCGCATATCATAAAAGCGAGCATTACAGCTCTGGCAAATCCTTTTAATACCCCACTCCGGCTTTACCATTTAGACCTCCGTAAAAAACTTTAAGCATAAAATGCAAATGCCATGATCCGCCAACACTGTCAAAACTATTTTAATAATGGTTGTTTTCGCATAACAAATAATCAATATGCTACAAACATTAAACAAAAACACTAACATTCTGACAGTCAATGTTAACTATACTTGATGAGAAGCTTATTAAATGATTAGCCTAGTTTCTAACTCTATAAATACTTTTAGAGGATTTACTCGTGTGCCTGGTGATAAATCGATCTCTCATAGAGCGCTTATGATAGGAGCCATTTCTGTCGGCACAACCGATATCCACGGCCTTTTAATCAGTGATGATGTTTTACATACTGCAAATGCATTAGAAGAAATGGGGGTAAATATTGAGCGTAAATCAAATTGTTTATGGGAAATAAATGGGGTGGGGGTGGGAGGACTTCGTGAACCGAATAAAACTATCGACATGGGAAATTCAGGAACTGGCGCAAGGCTATTGATGGGCCTAGTAGCTACACACTCCATAAAAGTACATTTCACCGGCGATGACTCTTTACGCAAACGGCCGATGGAACGGATTGCCACACCACTAGCACAAATGGGTACAAGGATTATAGCCCAGCAAGATAATAAAATGCCTTTAACAATAATGGGCACTCGAATGGCGGTTCCAATCAAATATTCCTTACCAGTACCATCGGCACAAATTAAATCTGCAATACTATTAGCGGGATTAAATGTACCTGGTGAAACTAGTGTGATTGAAAGTTGGCGCAGCCGCAACCATACCGAGTTAATGCTACAACATTTTGGAGCAAAAGTTAAAATTAATGATGAATTCGAAAATAAAAGAATTATTACGCTTAGAGGACAACCCGAGTTGGAAGGGAAAAAAATCACTATCCCAGGGGACCCGTCATCAGCAGCTTTTCTAATTGTCGCCGCTCTTATAACTCAGAACTCAGAAATCACGATTCATGATGTTTGTATCAACCCCTTGCGTACTGGTTTAATAACTACGTTGAAAGAAATGGGTGCCAACATTGAAATACACAACTCCCGAATTGAAGCAGGCGAACCCGTGGCGGACCTGATTGTTCGTAGTTCAAAATTAAATGGTGTAGTTGTCCCTGCAGAACGTGCGCCAGCGATGATAGATGAGTATCCAATTCTATCGGTCGCCGCCTCTAACGCTATAGGTACTACACGCATGCAAGGGTTAGCTGAACTTCGTGTTAAGGAAAGTGATCGTTTGACAGCTATAACAGACGGACTTAAAGCGTGTGGAGTGAATGTCAACACAGACCAAGATGATCTTATCGTTACCGGCACAAAAAACAATGTAAAAGGAGGGGTAACTGTAGAGACTCGCATGGACCACCGAATTGCGATGTCATTTTTAGTATTAGGGTTAAATGCAAAAAATCCGATAGCTATTGATGACGAGAAACATATAAGTACAAGTTTTCCTTCATTCGTAAGCCTTATGAACGACCTCGGTGCACAAATAAGGAAAGTAATTTGAACAAACCGGTAATTGCAGTGGATGGCACCGCTGGCAGTGGAAAGGGCACTTTAGCACGCCGTTTGGCCGACCATTTTGATTACGCATATCTTGATACTGGCTTGCTTTATCGTGCTGTGGGATATCTTACTTTAGAACTTACCAAAGGATGTAAAGATATAAACGAAGATATAGCTTGTTCAACTGTATCCTCCATCACTCCTGAAATATTAAAGAATCCGCTCCTAAGATCTGAAAACATAACGAAATGTGCCAGTAAAATCGCATCTTTGCCAGCTGTAAGACAAAAACTAATAGAAAGACAACAAACATTTGCTCAGAATCCACCTGAGGGTTCTGCCGGAGCGGTTTTAGATGGTAGAGACATCGGTACAGTAATATGCCCCAAAGCTCAATTTAAGTTCTTCTTGAATGCTCAAATAGAGGTGCGCGCGGCACGGCGCCTTAAAGAGTTGCTTGAAGCTGGTGAAAACGCTATACATTCGCGCGTTCTAAAAGATATTCGAGAACGCGATGCACGAGATAGTTCTCGTAATATAGCTCCATTGGTAATTGCCGACGATGCAATTACTTTGGATACGAGTAACATGGATTCGAACGCGGTATTTTTTAAAGCATTAGAGTTCATCAATAGATAAGATAGGTCCTTGGTGTAACAAGAGTGCAATGGTAGGGAATTGATCCATTGGGGATCAGCCAGTGTACGACCTAGGACAAGACCCAATATTTTTTGGGACTATATGGAAGGAAACGGTTTAAGTTAAGAATGGCGATTGAGTTAGGAAACCCCGATGCAAATATAGAGATGTCTGATGAAGATTTCGCGAGTATGCTGGAAGAAACCTTTGGAGAAGGTGAACTCTCAGAAGGTTCAGTAGTAAAAGGCACAGTTATAGCGATAGAAGGCGATTCTGTCTTAATAGACGTGGGTTTAAAGTCTGAGGGCCGTGTGCCAATTCGAGAATTTGGTGCCCCTGGCTCCACGCCAGAGATATCGCCTGGAGATCTAATAGATGTTTATCTAGAAAGAATCGAAGACAACCAGGGTGAAGCCATGCTCTCTCGTGAAAAGGCTCGCCGTGAGGAATCTTGGACCTTGTTAGAAAAAGCATTTAACAATCAAGAGAAAGTCACTGGCTCTATTTTCGGCAGGGTCAAAGGAGGTTTTACAGTTGACCTTTCTGGTGCCATCGCCTTTTTACCTGGCAGCCAAATAGATGTGCGACCCGTGCGAGACATTAACCCACTGATGAGTACTCCACAGCCATTCCAGATTCTCAAAATGGATCGGCGTCGTGGGAATATTGTAGTTTCCCGACGAGCCGTTTTGGAGGAATCTCGTGCTGAGCAGCGTACCGAATTACTAGCGGGCTTAACAGAAGGCCAAGTAATTGAAGGTATTGTAAAAAATCTTACTGATTATGGTGCCTTCGTGGATCTTGGCGGAGTTGATGGATTGTTGCATGTAACAGATTTGGCTTGGCGCCGCATAAACCATCCCAGTGAAGTTTTGACGGTTGGGCAAACAGTAAACGTACAAGTAATAAGATTTAATACTGAAACACAGAGAATTTCACTCGGAATGAAGCAACTAGAGAGCGACCCTTGGGATAGCATTGAGACAAAATATCCCATTGAGGGTGTGTTTACCGGTCGAGTAAGTAACATTACAGATTATGGCGCCTTCGTAGAACTCGAACCGGGGGTAGAAGGGCTAGTGCATGTCTCAGAGATGAGTTGGACCAAGAAAAACATCCATCCCGGGAAAATTATTTCAACTAGTCAAGAAGTTGAGATAATGATTCTGGACATAGACCAAAGTAAACGGAGAATTTCCCTAGGAATAAAACAAACCCAAGATAATCCGTGGACTAGTTTTGAAACGAGTTTCAAGGTAGGTGCTGAGATAGAAGGTGAAATCAAAAATATAACCGAATTTGGTTTATTCATTGGCCTTCCAGGAGAAATTGACGGCATGGTACACCTATCTGATTTATCATGGGAAAAATCTGGGGAAGACGCTGTTAATGATTATACAAAGGGCGATGTTGTCAAAACCAAAGTGCTAGATATTGATATTGAAAAAGAACGTATTTCCCTTGGTATAAAACAACTAACTGATGACCCATTAGAGTCGGCAGCCAGCGAAGTTAAAAAGGGGGAAGTTGTAACGTGCACTGTTAGCTCTATTACAGAAGGTGGTGTTGAGGTAACAATTTCAAGTGGACTTAAGGGTTTCATTCGTCGGGCTGACCTATCTCGTGAAAGAAGTGAACAACGACCGGATCGGTTTGCAGTCGGAGATAGAGTTGACGCACAAATAACCAACATAGACAAACGAGAACATAAACTGACCTTATCAGTGAAAGCTAAGGAAATAAGCGAAGAAAAAGAGGCAATGGCCCATTATGGTTCATCAGACTCTGGCGCCAGTCTTGGTGATATACTTGGGGCGGCCATGCGCAAAGCAGAGGGGGAAGAGACAACACCTTCCGAGGTCACTGATGAAAAGGAAGAGAAACTCTCAGATGATACCCTTGAAACAGGGGATAGCGCAGATACTGCCGAGGAAAATAGTCCCGAAGAATTAGAAAGCTCGGAGTCAAAAGATGCATCAAAGGCCTAAAAAAATGAAAAAGTTTAAGACAATATATTAAAACATCTTATAGAACTTAAATACAGCTGCAGGTTATGGATGCGGATTACTTAATAGACCGGGCAAGACTAAAAAGACGGATTCAGGTTTGGAGAAGTTTGTCTATAGTCATATTTTTGTTGTTAGGACTCCTTTTCGTAATGAAATTTGAAGGAATTATTACTGAGGACTATATCGCGCGGATCAAAATTGAAAATCTTATCTACAATGATCCAAAGCGCCTCGCAGCAATCGACAAAGCTCTGCTCGACAAAAATGCAAAAGCTTTAATAGTGAGAATAAATTCTGCCGGCGGGACTATCGTCGGAGGAGAAGCTTTGTTCAAGACAATTTCAAGATTTCGTAAAGAAAAGCCAGTAATCGCAGTTATGGACGAATTGGCAACATCAGCAGCCTATTTAGTTGCGGTAAGTGCCAACCGTATTTACGCTCACGAGGGAACTGTCACTGGTTCTATAGGTGTGATTTTTAAAGCAGCAGAAGTTACCGAACTTTTGAAAAAATTGGGTATTAAATTTGAGTTAATAAAGAGTTCCCCCTTAAAATCCGAACCATCGCCCTTCTCTAAATTTACTCCTATGGCAAAAAAAGCAACGAAAAGTTTAGTAGACGATATGTATAAAATGTTTGTCAGCATTGTGTCCGAAAGGCGTAAAATCAAAATAGAAAATGTTCATCGTATCGCTGATGGGCGCTTATTTACTGGGAGAATGGCTGTTGCAAATAGATTGGTCGATCAAATTGGTGATGAACGCCAAGCAAAAATTTGGTTGAAAAAAAAGATCGGTGCTAAAAACCCAATACCAATACGCGATATTAATATTCAACGGGAGGTGTCTGACTGGTTAAAATACCTAACCGCCAATATACCAAAAACGCCTTTTTCTGAAGGACTTATCCTTGACGGCCTAGTATCTGTCTGGCACCCTTGGAATTAAATTATTCAACTTAAGTAGATCTAATTAAAGTTCTGATATTCAAATAGGGCTGACTGAAATGACTAAGTCTGAGTTGATTTTGTTATTAGCAGAAAAAAACCCACATTTATTCCACCGCGACGTCGAAAGAATTGTTTCAACGATTTTTGACGAAATTTCGGAGGCTTTAGCTAGGGGTGGTCGAGTCGAACTAAGGGGTTTTGGAGCCTTTTCGATCAAGAATCGAGAATCCCGCACCGGGCGTAACCCTAGGACTGGAGAATCAGTCAAGGTTTCACGAAAATCCGTACCATTTTTTAAAGTTGGAAAAGATCTAAAGCAACGCCTTAATGCAACGTCACAATAAATCATTTAAAGAATAACCCAATGTCTTTGTAGGAATATTTAATGCAGATCAATTAATGAAAATTGTCATTAGAATATCCTTTTTGGTTATCGCATTAGTCGCCGCAATTTTTGCAGTTTCTAATAGAGAAATGACCACAATTGACTTTTTTCCTTTACCTTTAACAGCGACAGCACCTTTATACATTTTTATTTTAGGGGCGATATCTATCGGTTTAGTAATCGGAATAGGTGTATCTTCCATTTCAAAAATTCGTTTAAAAATGAAGATTAAAACCCAACAGAAAAAAAAGGAGGGAGCCGAAAAGGCGATAGAAAACCCTATAGATCCACTCGATTATACCAAAGAAAAAACAACAACGTAAATTTAATGAAAGCAGAAGAACGTATTTATTGTGCTATTGACACCTCCGACTTAAAGAAAGCGATAGAACTCGCCCAAGAATTGAAGGGAGTTGTGGGAGCCATCAAACTTGGTAAAGAGTTTTTTACTGCGAATGGGCCTGCAGGAGTTATGCAAATCCTTGAAATCGGGCATAGAATTTTTCTCGATTTAAAATTCCACGATATTCCTAATACCGTTGCAGGGGCTGTTAGAGCTACGAAAGAATTAAATTGTCATATGGTTACCATACACGCCTCTGGCGGTTCAGCAATGATGAAATCTGCTGTAGAGGCTAGAGGTACAGCTAAGAGCCCATTGATTCTAGCGGTCACTATTCTAACTTCGTTGTTGGATAATGATTTAGTTAGTCTTGGTCAAAAATTACCCATAAAAGATCAGGTATTAAGACTTGGTATGCTTGCTTTTAAAGCTGGGGTGGATGGTTTAGTAGCATCACCAAAAGAAGTTTCTTTATTACGTGCATCACTTGGTTCGGACTGTCTTTTGGTGGTTCCTGGTATTCGCCCGGCTTGGTCATCAAATGATGACCAAAAAAGAATAATGACCCCATCTAATGCTATCGAAGCTGGAGCCGATTATTTGGTAATAGGGCGACCAATTACCCAGTCCAATGACCCCAAAGCTGCAGCGGAGAGAATTGCCGAAGAAATCTCTATCGGGCATAGCTCAAAATATGGCAATTAGTGTAAAAATTTGCGGAATCAATACTTTAGATGCGATGAAAGCATCGATTGAAACTGGTTCATCCTTTGTTGGTTTAGTTTTTTATCCTCCGTCACCCCGTGCAGTAACGGTTGCCGAAGCGATCAATCTAGCAAAAATAGTTCCACCCACGATTAAAAAGGTTGGCTTATTTGTAGACGTTTCGCGTAAAACCCTAAAAAATATTACTGATAACGTTCCATTAGATATTTTGCAACTACACGGTAAAGAGAGCCCCCAAAGAGTAAAAAAGATCAAACAGTTTACAGGATTACCTGTTATTAAAGCGATCCACATAGAAAATTCAGGGGACTTTTCTAAAATTGAGAAATACACCGGTATTGCCGATAAAATTCTTTTTGACGCTAAAGTCCCAAAAAACTCTAAAAACTCTCTACCAGGTGGAAATGCTCTTGCGTTTGACTGGAAACTGTTTGGTAATCAGCCTTGGAAAAACCATTGGATACTTTCTGGAGGCCTAAATGCGAAAAATATTTCGGAAGCTGTTAATCTGACTGGAGCAAATACCGTTGATATTTCTTCGGGAGTTGAAATCACACCCGGACAAAAAGATCCAAAACTTATTAAGGAATTTTTAGAAACGGTTCTTGCCTTGTCGTAGCTGCAGAGTATAACCCGTTAATATAGTTACTCTTAATTCTTTTTTATACTTTATTAAAACATGATCAAAACCAAGAATAACAAACCAAATACCTTAAAATTACACCCAAATTCAAATGGCCATTTTGGTAAATTTGGTGGACGTTATGTCGCGGAAACTCTTATGCCTCTGATATTATCCGTGGAGAAGGCTTATGAGGAAGCCAAAGAAGACCCCGCTTTTCGGTCAGAGTTAGAATATTACCTCAAACATTATGTTGGACGACCTAGCCCACTATATTATGCGAAACGCTTGAGTGAGTATTTAGGAGGCGCAAAAATCTATTTCAAGAGAGATGAGTTAAATCACACTGGTGCCCACAAAATTAATAACACAATGGGTCAGATCCTTTTAGCCCGAAGGATGGGAAAAGAAAGAATCATAGCGGAGACTGGAGCAGGACAACATGGCGTGGCAACAGCCACGGTTTGTGCTTTATTCGGAATGAAATGCGTTGTTTATATGGGTGAAACTGATATTGATCGTCAAGCCCCAAACGTTTTTCGAATGAAGCTTCTTGGAGCTGAGGTTGTTCCAGTATCATCCGGTTCAGCAACACTAAAAGATGCCATGAACGAAGCGTTGCGCGATTGGGTAACAAATGTTGAAACTACATATTACATAATAGGAACGGTTGCTGGACCACACCCCTACCCCGCAATGGTTAGAGATTTTCAGAAAATCATTGGGATAGAGGTGCGCAATCAAATTATGAAAGCAGAGGGAAGGCTCCCTGACTCTCTTGTTGCGTGCATAGGCGGGGGTTCCAACGCCATAGGACTGTTTTATGAATTCCTCGATGAGAAAGATATTAAAATTTTTGCCGTTGAAGCCGCGGGTAAAGGTTTAAAAACTGACAAACATGCGGCTTCTCTTAGCGCGGGAGTTCCCGGGGTGCTCCATGGCAATCGAACATATCTTCTTCAAAATGAAGACGGACAGATAACCGAAGCGCATTCTATTTCCGCCGGCCTAGATTATCCGGGGATTGGACCAGAGCACGCCTGGCTCCACGACATTGGTAGGGTAAACTACGTGGGCATAACGGATGAAGAAGCACTCGAAGCATTTAAATTATGCGCAAAACTTGAAGGTATAATACCCGCTCTGGAGCCAGCTCATGCTTTGGCATATGTAAGCGACATTGCGCCAACCCTGCCTCCCGATCACCTGTTAGTAATGAATATGTGTGGTCGAGGGGATAAAGATGTTTTCACAGTTGCAGATGCATTGGAAATTTCTCTATGAGACAAAGATCTTGCAGGCTAAAAGCACGATTTAAAAAGCTTACCCGAGAAAAGAGGGCAGGACTGATTACGTTCATAACCGCTGGTGACCCCAATATTGATATCTCAAATGCAATTCTAAATGGGCTACCTGATGCTGGTGCGGATATAATTGAGCTTGGCATGCCATTCACGGACCCCATGGCAGACGGCCCAGTCATCCAAAAATCATCCTTAAGAGCCCTCAAGGCAGGACAGGATATGCATGGCACCTTAGGTATGGTAAAAACATTTCGGGAAAAAGACCAAAATACGCCGATTGTATTGATGGGTTATTTTAATCCTATTTACAGATACGGGATCGAACGTTTTTCAACTGATGCTGCAAAAGCAGGTGTGGATGGATTAATAATCGTTGACCTTCCGCCAGAGGAAGATTCCGAACTCAGACTGTCCGCTAATGCTAAAGAGATTGATTTTATTAGGCTTGCAACCCCTACTAGTGACAAGGACCGGCTTCCGAGACTAATGCAGGAAGCAACTGGGTTTGTATATTATGTATCCATTGCAGGTATTACCGGTACAAAATCCTCAGCAATATCCAACATAGCTGAGGCTATTACTTTAATAAAAAATGAGACCGATCTTCCTTTAGCTATTGGGTTCGGTATTAAAACCGCAGTCCATGCTGCCGAAGTTGCTCGATTAGCTGACGCAGTTGTAGTCGGCTCTGCGATAGTGGAACGCATTGGTAAAATAGCAGAGACAAATAGAGAAATAATTAATTGTCCCGATTTGCTTAGTTCCGTGTTAGACTTTGTAAGTGAACTTTCAAAGAGTGTTAAAAGAGCACGGTCATGAATTGGTTAACTAATTACGTTCGTCCCAAGATTAGAGCCCTCGTAGAAAAAAAAGAAGTTCCTGATAACCTGTGGCATCAATGCCCCGGCTGTGGACAAATGATCTTCCACCGCGAATTGGAGACCTCACACAGAGTTTGTAATAACTGTGGATACCACATAAGACTTCCCGCGAAGGAGCGCCTTAAACTTCTTTTCGATGAAGGAAAATATCAAACGGTCGATCTGCCAAAATTAACATCTGATCCCCTTAAATTTAAGGACCTAAAACGCTACACCGATCGTCTAAAAGAAAGTAGAAATGCAACTAATGAAGAAGATGCTATGATTCTTGCTCATGGTGAGTTAGGTGGGCAAAAGGTTGTAGTCGCAATAATGAATTTCGCTTTTATGGGTGGGTCCATGGGACTAGCTCTGGGAAAAGCATTTCTCACCGCTGCAAGATTAGCAGTCTTGCAGGAAGCTCCTCTGATTTGTTTCACTTCATCTGGTGGCGCACGAATGCAAGAGGGCATTCTTTCTTTGATGCAAATGCCCAGAACAGTAGTCGCCGTAGATGAAGTCAAAAATGCAAAATTACCATACATTACTATACTTACAGATCCCACTACTGGAGGAGTCACTGCATCATTTGCAATGTTAGGTGATATTGCTATTGCTGAACCCGGGGCAGTTGTAGGGTTTGCTGGTGCCAGAGTAATAGAGGAAACCATACATGAAAAACTACCCGAGGGGTTTCAGAAAGCCGAATATCTATTAGAACACGGAATGATAGACCGGGTGGTTCATCGGCATCAAATTCGGGATGAACTTATTAAAATCACCAATCTTTTGATGGTTAAACGGATGGATGATAATGTTATATCTATTAGCTCAAACTCGCAAAACCGAGTGAAAGAAAAACTAGATTCACATCGCTCGAATGAGAGGAGCAAAGACGTAACAGAAGAGCGGCCCGCTGCAGAGTAATAAAATATTAACTCG
>DEBE01000078.1:14334-20693 GCA_002348425.1 Alphaproteobacteria bacterium UBA2964
TTAAACCATCCAGAAAATAAATTACAAACAGTCATTCATGTCGCGGGAACAAATGGCAAAGGTTCAACGATTGCCTTCATAAATGAAATTTGCGAAAGGGCAGGTTTAACGGTTAACCGCTATACTTCACCCCATCTTGTCAACTTTTCTGAACGTATTTACCTTTGCGGTCAAAATATTAACGAACTCTCACTAACTAAGATACTCAGCGAATGTGAAGAAGTTAATGCTGGTGATCCTATCACGTTATTTGAAATCACTACCGCTGCCGCTTTTTTAGCATTTTCGCGTACTCTCGCCGATGTTACCCTAATAGAAACTGGTTTAGGTGGTAGATTTGACGCTACCAACGTCATTAAGAAACCTGCGCTAACCGTTATCACTCCTATATCAAAAGACCATGTCAATTGGCTAGGTCACACCTTAGATAAGATTGCATTTGAAAAAGCGGGTATTCTGAAACCTGGCGTTCCTGCTTTAATAGGACCACAGCATGCAGAGGCCGGGTTGGTAATTGAGAAACATGCAAAAAAGTTAGGCGTAAAAACGATAACATATAGCCAAGACTGGGAGTTTTCTTCTTCACTGAGTAAATTTTATTTGAGATTTAAGAAACGCCATTATGTTTTCCCCATACCTTCCCTTGAAGGTGAACATCAATTAACAAATGCCGCTACAGCAGCTATTGCGGCAAAATTACTTAAAAAATCTGAAATCAATGATGATGTGATTGGTACCGGTATAAGGTCTACTTTTTGGGCGGGTCGTTTGCAAAAACTTACCACGCCCTCAGCAAAGTCGCTCCCAAGGGGATGGTCTTTATGGCTTGATGGGGGACACAACCCTGGAGCGGCAGAAGCACTTGCAACCTCTTTATCTCAATGGCAGCAAAAGCCTCTCCATATCATATTTGGTTACATAAACAGTCGTGATCCCAAAGAATTTTTAAGGCCATTGGCAAATTACATCAAAACTCTGAATGCAATTAAGATTCCGGGCGAAGCATCGAGCATGTCTGCAAAAGAATGCAAACTAGCAGCTCAGCAATTAGGTATTACAGCAACCGTTTCTAGTGACTTTAGGGGGGCTGTGGAGAAAATTATAAAGGTATCGTCAAAACCTGGCCGTATACTGATATGCGGTTCACTATACTTAGTGGGCGCGGTGCTTAGACATGAACAAACGAAGCATACCTAAAAGGCAAACGTCACTTTTTAATTACAAATCCCAAATCAAATAGATTCTTTTATCCATTCTACAAGTTTGCCCTTAGGTAAAGCCCCCACCTTAGTTGCCGCAACTTCTCCATCCTTAAAAATCATCAACGTAGGGATACCCCTTACACCTAATTTTGTAGGCGTCTCAGGGTTTTCATCAACATTAATCTTAGTAACAGAGATTTCCCCGTCCATTTCCGTCGCTATCTCCTCTAAAGTCGGACCAATTTGCTTACAGGGACCGCACCATTCCGCCCAAAAATCAACAAGAACAGGAACACTTGATTTTAAAACCTCCGATTCAAAAGACTCATCTGAAATTGGTTTGCTGGGCATCCATTTTTCCTTTCTAAAATTAAAAAACAAATATCGGTATACGTCCAAATTATGAATGAGAGACTTAACCGTCAAGCATCTAAATGATCAGAATACCTATTTAGTAAAGCATCTGGTAACGGCATTAAGATAGGGGTGTAAGTCCAGAGTAAGGCACAATTAATCGGCCTATCAGGAAAAATTGAGTTTAAAACCGCCCGATAAGATGACATTTGTTTCAAATACGCTGGGGAGACATCTGCTAGTTTTTCGGGTGGTGGTCGGCTCGACTTATAATCAATAATCATAACTTGATCAGATTTTATCAAAAGCCGGTCAACCTGGCCGACTATAACTTGCGCACCTAGCCGACCTGTAATTGCTACTTCAGACCGGGATTCAGGACCAAATACTTCTTTAAATTCTGTATTCTCTATTACACTCATTACTTCGGAGATATATTCCCTTTGATGTTCATGTGTTAGCTGATGAACAGGTTGTGCCAAGAAGCGACTGGCCACCTGTCTTCTTTTTTCTATTTGGATTCCTGGCAGTAGCTCCAACAATTTATGAATAATTAGACCCCTCTGAAAAAAATCAACTTCCCCATCTCCTATAGGAGATATAACCGACGGCTCAGAATCCTCAGAATGCGATGGAGACAGGTATTGCGTGTGGGCCGCCTCTGGTTTTGGCTGTTTTTTTACCCAGTCAGGTAAACTTTCCTTAATGATAGAAATTTCAAGTGCATTATTTTTAGCTGTTTGCAATTGAGGATTTTCAAGCCGCCAACCGGAACCCTTCCACCCTTGAGAACAAATGTCACTTAAATCAAAGTCAAATGCAGACCCAATTTTTTTTAGAGCTGATTCAACCAATTCATACCAGTTACCACTTGCTGCACGGCGCTGCGTATTCCAACCACAAATATATAATCGATCCTCAGCACGTGTCATTGCTACGTACAGCAAACGCCTATATTCACTATCTCTTTTCTGTCGTGCAGCTGATAAAGCCTTTTCACATTCCTTTTCGAAATAACGGCGCCGAGGCGGCCATAAAATAATCTCATCCTCTGTCCACAAAATTCTAGGTAACCCATTCGGCACCTGCATACTGTCTGGTAAAAAGACAATCGGGGCCTGCAAGCCCTTTGCTCCGTGCACGGTCATTACTCGAACTTCATTACGGATGGCGTGTTCAAAATCACGCTTAACTTCGATATCGTTTTTATCGAACCAATCCAAAAACCCTTGGAGTGAAGGTATCTGTGTACGTTCATACTGGAGAGCCAAAGTTAAAAACTCATCAATCGGATCATTAGCTTCCAACCCAAGCCTACCTATAATTTTTTTACGTCCATTTCTCTTGCCAAGAATTTCTGAAAACAATTCAAATGGCGGTGCTAAATCCGCTGTTTCTAACAACGTCCTAAGTTCTTCAAAAGCAAATTTAAAGATTGGTTTTTCTTCATACCGACGACACAGTGTTTCCCATAAATTAGATTGCCCGCGATTGTATGCAAGCTCAAACAAATCGTCTTCTGAGAATCCAATCAATGGACTTTTCAAAACCCCTGCTAGATTTAATTCATCCTCAGGAAGTAAAAGAAAATTTCCTATAGAAACCAGGTCGCGCACTGCCAACTGTTCGCTAAGAACCATTCGATCTACGCCTGCTACCGGTAAATTTTCTCTTTTTAATGCCCGAACCATTTTTTCAACAAAAGTCCCCCTACGGCGCACTAAAATTATAATATCTCCTGCCCTAATAGGACGATTTTTACTCTTTAATATTTCCCCTTTTTTAATCCAATTCTGAATTGTGGCCGCAATCCCCTCAGAAAGCTGGGTTTGGGGATCATAACCCCACTGCGCTTTCACCGGAGGTGTCCATGGCTCTAACTCCTGTTGCTCAATCGGCCCCACCGGCGGCCACAGCTCAACTAAACCCGCTTCACCATAACGCAGTGGTTCATGTAGAATTTTCTTTTTAGCTTCGGCTACACCAAGCTTTAGGGGCTCCGAAGCTAAAACCGCATCAACAACCTTCAAAACGGAAGATGTAGAACGAAAAGAAATATAAAGATTAACGTCTTTCCATGGTTTAGCAATTTCCATTGCCTTAGTCCGGAAATAACTACGCATCTCCTCAAAGGCCTTTGGATCAGCTCGCTGGAAACTATAAATAGACTGTTTAGAATCACCAACTGCAAATATCGTTCGCTCTATCTCCGACGCCCCCTCACCGGAAAAAAACTCTTCCGAAAGAGCAGTAATAATAGCCCATTGATCTGGATTTGTATCTTGAGCCTCATCAATTAGGATATGATCGATACCACCATCGAGCTTAAACATTACCCAAGAAACATTGCCCTCTGCTTCAAGCAAAGAACGAGCTGTGAGAATTAAGTCATCATAATCTAGCCGCGCCCGTTCTTTTTTACAATTTTCATAAACTTCCAACAAAGAATTAATAATTGTAAGAATTGCGGCGGTCGCCTTACCGGTTACATTAGCCCGAATTCTCAACAAAGAATGTTCAAGTCGTTGGGCTTCGTTTTCTAAGGTTTTAGATGCTGCTGAATATAGGGCTTTCGCTTCCTTATGCACCAGCCTTGCCCGCTTTTCTCCTTCTAAAGTAAAAAAAACTGACAAATAAGAGTCGAAAGTTTTTTCTCGTTCTTGCAAATTTGCTTCTATCCATTGCTTTAGTTTTCTACTGCTTTTTATATCGGTCTTACTGCCTTTCGCCATTGCATCCGCAGTTTTTCTTAAAGCATGAATATCAAAATTTGATTTCATGCAGGCATTTTTTTTTATAGAAAATTCCGTTTCATCTTTAGAAACTCCTAATTTTCTATAAATTTGATTAATTAATAAATCCATGTCACCAAAACGTTCGATCAGTCGACTTAATCTGCCTCTTTCTGAAATAAAATCACCCAAAAGTTTTTCAAAATCACTCTCTTGAATGTGTTTTGTTACTTCCGCTAAGGCAGATGCAAGTTTTGTTCCCAGAGAACTACGTGCCTCTAAAAAAACTCGAGCTTGCGCTTCATTTTGGATTTCTTTTGCCTCGCGTTCATCCATGACCTGAAAATAGGGGCCCAAACCAGCTTCAAGGGGAAATCTTCCTAACAGTGATTCACAAAAAGCATGGACAGTTTGAATTTTCATACCTCCCGGCACATCAAGAACCTGTCCAAAAAGTTTTCGAGCTCTAAGCATAATGTCATTCTTAGCTCTTTGGCCCATAAGAAAGTTAATGTCCTTCTTCAATTCAGTCTCATCTGCTATCGACCACTGAGCAAGAACCTGATTTATTCTATTAGCCATTTCAGCGGCTGCCGCGTTAGTAAAAGTCAAGCAGAGTAATTTGTGGGGTGGTGTTCCAGAAAGTAGAAGGGCAAGAACCCTATCTGTTAGTACCTTAGTTTTTCCGGTACCGGCAGAAGCGGCAACCCAAACAGAACGATTTGGATTAGCTGCTGGCCTTTGTTTAATGCTGGGATCGGTCTGTGGTTGAGCAATCAATTATCTGCCCTTTCCACTGAAGACCACTCAAGGACGCGGGCAAGGTGTGCATAGTCAGACCATCCCGGTGCATGGGTTGGATCGGGTTGAGACAAATAAGGTGTCTTAGGGTTATCAAATTGCTTAATAAGATTAGTTAATCCGTGTAACGTAGCCCCTGCCAAATCCTCTATTTTAGTTCCTACGGGATGACGTTCTCCCGGTGGATCTCCTCCACCTATACGCCAGACCTCCAGAATTGAGACTTTAGCCTTCATAATTTTCTCAAAACCTCCAGCCTCAGCAATAACGACTTCCAACGGAAGCTGTGGCGAAAATCCGTGTAAAACATCCGAAGCATTCGGAGAGGCCCCCGTTTTGTAATCTATTATACTGATAGTACCATCCTTTAGTTCGTCGATTCGGTCGGCTTTAGCCACGAGTGTGAATTGACCATAATCAGACTGGATTTTAAGTAACCCAGTTACCTCCGTATGTGTCGCATGGACAGTTTTCCTGTAATCCACTTCATTGGCAGCAAACCAATCAATTATCCTCTCGTAACGTGGCCACCAAAATGCCCAAACACTGGGATATGCGAGCGCGTTGCCAAAAGCAGCTATGCCTATGTCACGTAATACCTTAGAAACATCAAACGGCATTTGACTTGGATAATCACTTACAAATCGTTCTAATGCCTCATGGATCATTGTTCCGCGATCAGCAATACTCGGATCACCATCAATTTCGTCCAACGGCCTTAAATTTAAAATATGACGAGCATAAATTGCGTATGGATCCCGCATCCAAGTTTCAATCTGGGTTACAGACAACCTTCTAGGTCGGGCAGAGATTGGAGGGCAGGGAGAAGGGGCTTCGCACGGTTTTATTAAATCTGGATAATCAAGTGTTGATTGCCAAGTTAAAAACTTATTACCTTTAATTTGAATTTGATCCAGAAGGTTCCCCGATTTATCTGCCTCTTTTAGCACATTAAAAAGGCGCAAAAGCCAGCGTGCTGGAACGGTAGGTGTTCCTTCAACGCGCTCCGCCCTAGTAATTAAAACCTCTTCTGAACAAAAAGACTGAACAAAGTCGTGGGCACTAAGCCCAACGCGTCGATCGCCCGACGGAAGACCAAATTGTTGTCGCATTGGACGGCTCATCCACGGGTCGGCCCTAGATTCACTTGGCCAAACCGTTTCATTGAGCCCTCCCATACACATCAAGTCCGCTTTTTGGAGGCGTGCCTCTAACAGACCCCAAATATGCAATCGAGGATGAGCCCCAAAACGTGGGCGAACAATTTTTG
>DEBE01000087.1:0-1421 GCA_002348425.1 Alphaproteobacteria bacterium UBA2964
ATAATATTTATCAAACGGCGACAACGGAGAAGAACTGAAATGGCCTTAAACTTAGATCTTTTATCCATGGGCAATTACGGAATATATGTATGGTTTGCCTATAGTGCCGCTGCCATCATTCTTTTTAGCCTTCTATATATTTCTATTCGAAAATGGCGACAAATCAGGGCCCAAGGTGAAATCCTGGAAGCTGAACTAACACATAAGATTGGCAAAGCTGAATAGAATAAATACGGAGTATGGATTGACACGCAAACGACGTCGATTTTATTTCTTAATATCATGTATGATCACTTTGTGTATTGCTGCGGCGCTAGTCCTGACCGCTATTGAGGACAAGATTACCTTTTTTTACAGTCCAACAGATTTGGTATTGAAAAAAAATATGCCAAGAGCCCAACAGATACGCATTGGTGGTTTGGTTAAAAGAGATAGCTGGAAAAAACCTTTTAATGGCCTAACTCATAAATTCATTATTACAGATTTACAATACGACATTCTGGTTTCTTTCAAAGGCATTATTCCAGATATTTTTCGCGAGGGGCAAGGTGTGGTTGTATTGGGTAGGCTAACCGAAAATGGTGTATTTCAAGCAAGTGAAGTACTTGCAAAACATGATGAGAGGTATATGCCCCCAGAAGTTGCCGACGCTCTAAAACAATCAGGCAAGTGGGAAGGAAACAAGGTTAAACAATAATGGCAGCAGAGATAGGACATTTTGCACTCTTGCTAGCTTTGATCATGAGCATTATCCAAGTAATCGTCCCTTTAGCTGGCACAGAAAAAAAGATAGCGAGTTTGACTACTTTTGCTAGACCCGCTGCGCGGGGTCAATTTCTATTTGTCATTATCGCATTTTCCTGCCTCATGTATTCATACGTTGTCTCCGATTTCTCGGTAGCGAATGTCGCCTACAATTCTCACACATTAAAACCACTTATTTATAAAATAACAGGCGTTTGGGGGAATCACGAGGGCTCTATGTTGCTATGGGTAGCGATTCTCTCCCTTTTTGGATTGGGAGTATCTGAACTAGGCAAGGGGTTACCTCCATTTTTTCGGGCTCGTGTACTAGCAATTCAAGGATTAATAGGTGGTTTATTTTTAGCCTTTATTATTTTTACCTCGAACCCATTTGAAAGGCTTGACCCGGCACCACTAGAAGGACGGGGTCTCAATCCGATACTACAGGACCCGGGGCTCGCCTTTCATCCTCCTTTACTATATCTGGGTTATGTAGGTTTTTCGATTGTATTCTCTTTTGCGGTTGCCGCTCTGATTGAAGGACGTGTAGATGCTGCCTGGGGCCGTTGGATTCGGCCTTGGACTTTATCCGCTTGGTGTGCTCTCACCGCTGGAATAGCATTGGGCAGCTGGTGGGCATATTACGAATTAGGTTGGGGTGGTTGGTGGTTTTGGGA
>DEBE01000087.1:1744-13337 GCA_002348425.1 Alphaproteobacteria bacterium UBA2964
TGGGATCCAGTTGAAAATGCATCTTTTATTCCATGGCTGGTGGGGACCGCTCTATTGCATTCAGCCATAGTCGTCGAAAAACGTAATGCGTTAAAAACTTGGACAATCTTACTAGCAATCCTAGCATTCTCGATGTCTTTATTAGGAACCTTCCTTGTACGCTCAGGTATTTTAACTTCGGTTCATACCTTTGCTAGTGACCCAGAGCGCGGTGTTTTTATTTTATGTCTCCTAAGTTTTTTAATTGGTGGTTCATTGATACTTTATGCAATCAGATCACCCAAACTAAAAGGCGGTGGCCTGTTTGCACCAATATCGCGCGAAAGTGCGCTGGTTCTTAATAACCTACTTTTAACGACTAGTGCCGCTGTAGTTCTATTGGGTACGTTATATCCTCTAATTCTTGACGCATTTGGTGGAGGCAAAGTATCTGTCGGTGCACCATTTTTTAACGCTACTTTTATTCCCTTAATAATTCCAGCAATGCTAGCCGCTGTCATAGGCGCAAAGCTAACATGGAAACGGTCTGACTTTGGATCAGTTCTCTTACGTTTAAAATTCGCCTTTTTAAGCACTATACTCGTTATCATTGCAAGCGCCTGGATAGCCGGTAGTCTAGATAATATTCTCGCCGCATGCGGTTTCGGAATTTCCGCGTGGCTTATTATTGGAAGTATTACTGAAGTTGCCGAAAGAATCTCTCTGTTTCAGAGTCCATTTTCAATTACTTTGAGGCGAGCTTCCGGATTACCCCGGTCAGTTTGGGGAATGGCAATTGCCCATTCCGCCCTGGGCATTATGGTCGCCGGGATTACAGCTTCCTCTGCATGGAAAATTGAAAAAATCCAGATGATGACCGCAGGCGATACAATTTCAATTGCCGGTTACAATGTGAGTTTTGAGGGCACTCGGCAAGTTAGCGGCCCCAATTACAAAGCAGAACGAGGAACTTTCAAGATTTATAAGTTGGGGCAGCATATAGCTACCCTATCACCAGAAAAACGAGAATATCCCGCTGAACGCGGCCAAACTACCGAGGCTAGCATTAAAACAATGTTTACCGGCGACCTTTATATAGTACTAGGAGAAAGAGGCTCAGCATCAGGCAAGTTTAGTGCAAACTGGAGTACTCGCATCTATTTCAATCCATTAGTCGCCTGGATATGGGGAGGTGCCATTCTAATGGCTTTTGGTGGTCTCATTTCTCTCACAGACAGACGATACCGCATTGGAGCACCAACCGCTGCCAGACCTTTTAAAGACCTACCCGAAGGCGGATGACATGAAATTCAATTTGCGTTTGAGCTACTTCTTACCAGCGATACTGCTCCTCACACTAGCCCTAATTTTCTGGGTGTATTTAGAAAAAATCAAAAGTGGGCAATCCATAAGGGATGTACCATCAGCGATGATAGGCAAACCAGTCCCCAGTTTTAAACTTCCGGGTATTGAAGGCATTGGCGACGGCTTTAGTAGTAAAGCTTTAAAAGGAAAAACCACCCTGGTTAATGTGTGGGCTAGCTGGTGCCAACCATGCCACTTGGAACATAAATATTTAATGAAGCTCGCTCAACAAGGGGTTTGGATTTATGGAATAAACTATAAAGATACTCCTCAAGCAGCCAGTATATTTTTAACCAAACTTGGAAATCCATATAAATCAATTGGAGCAGATCTTACAGGAAGAGTGACTATTGATTGGGGGGTCTACGGGTATCCAGAAACCTTTATCATCGACAAAAATGGTTATATTCGATATCGGCATATAGGACCAATTATGAACGATGATTTAACCAAAAAAATAATCCCGATGATTAAGAGTTTTAACAAATGAAAACCCAGTGTCTTATCGCCGTTTTCATAATAATATTCACCCCGATGACGGCCTCCATTGCCATTGAACCCAGTGAAATTTTTAAAAACCCTGTACTTGAGCAACGCGCGCGTAAATTAAGCCAAAGTCTGCGCTGCCTAGTGTGTCAGAATCAGTCCATAGACGACTCCAACGCCGAACTCGCTCGCGATTTACGATTGGTTGTCCGTGAACGCCTAAGATTAGGATATACAAATGACCAAGTATTGGATTTTGTGGTTTCCCGATACGGTGAATTCGTACTGTTGAGACCTCGTTTAAACACCCGGACCGCTCTCCTTTGGTTATCACCAATTCTAATTCTCTCTTTGGGCATTGTAGGGATCATTATCTGGTTTCGTCGACGAAATTTAATCGAAATTAATAACTTAAACCCCGAAGAGAAGAAAAAAGTTCTCTGCCTACTCAGCAAAAACTCTAATAGTAAAAACGGTGGATGAGGAATTCCTATGTTGTGGATAATCCTCATCATTATGACAATAAGCGCTTTAGCCATCATACTTATACCTCATTTCAGAAACCCAGAACTTGATCGTAAATCTATAGAATATGTTTCACGATTTTATCGAGGCCAGCTTCGAGAGTTAGAATCAGATATTGAACGAGGCATGATTGGTAAAGAAACAGCAAAGACAGCGCGCACAGAAATAGAAAGAAATTTACTTACGGAAAATTCTACAGAAATAATTGAAGAACAATCTGAAAAAACAATTCCAAGAAAGTCCATTTTTGTAATTATTATATTTATTATCCCTTTCTTTTGCTTCGGACTTTATAGCATCACTGGATCACCTAACTTACCTAATCAACTATATAACGACCCCAAAGGCGCAATTAAAACTAACTCGGATAAACTAAAATCCAAGTTGGAAAAATTTGTTTCCGCGCTTAATAGCCGATTGCAGGAAAACCCAAATGACTTTCAGAGTTGGCGATTGTATGCCCGTTCTTTAAGTCTCTTAGGGCGCTATAAGGATGCAATTGGCGCTTACAACCGAGCTATTACCTTGGCTCCTCAGGGCACTAATCTTTTCTCAGAGTTAGCAGAAGCACAAATCAATGCCGCAAATGGCACCGTTGACAAGTTTGCGCGAATAAATCTTGAAAAATCTTTAACCCTAGACCCGCTCCACCCACTTACGCACTATTATGTTGGGCTCGCCGCCAAGCAAGCGGGAAAACTTAAAGATGCCCTTAGGATTTGGTTAGAACTGCAAATAAGGATAAATAAAAACGTCCGTTGGGGCGAAATACTTATGGAACAAGTGATCAGATTATCTAAAACGATGGGAATATCTGAAGAAACATTGGCGAGTATGCGTAAAAACATGAAAGATAAAATTCAAAAGAAAATTAAATAGCTAACGCACTACCTTAAAAAAACTGCTCCCCCAAGAGCTAGCCACCCTGAATGTTTTTATTTAGAAGTGCCTCGCCCATGCTTTCTCCTAAGTTCCACTCTGCAAAATTTTCAGGTGTCGATGCCCATTCACGTGGCACCCAATCATCATCAACAACATCAGAGTCAAAATCATACTCTGCTGCCCCGCCACATGGATTTTTAAAATACCAAAAATAACAAGAAGAAATTGGGTGCCGGCCTGGCCCCATCATGGTGTCCCAACCCTTCCGGGTCATGTTATTTCCACCACCAAAAAATTCATGGATGGACCCGAGTTCAAATGCAAGGTGATGAAACTCTCGTTTTCCCATACCAGAATCCAGTAAAAAAACGTTGTGATGATTATTAGCATCCGCGCACCGCATAAAATAGCCGCGTCCCGGATACGAATCCGTTAATTTAAAACCTAGGTTTTGTATATAGAAGTCTTTATGCGGCTCCAGTGCATCAGTCATAAATACTATGTGTGAAATAATTAGTGGTAATGCAGAGCTATATGATTGACCCCGTCGGTTTAGCCGTTTGATATTCCCTGGCACATTTATTTCTGCATTAGGAACAATCACTTGCTTGCATTTTGAAGGTCTGAATGCAATTCCAAATCCCCTTGGATCAAAACCATGTAGAGTTCCGTCTGCATCAATAGAAGTATTCCCTTGCTCTTTAAGTATTGTTTGCAAGGAATAAATATCGTTGAGAGAGGCCACACCAAATGTAACTTCGCGCATTGTAGCTGTCTTATTGGGCCCGACTGGAGGCGGTAAATCTGGTAAATCGTAGGGGGCTAACTCAATTTCTGCCCCATTTAAAGTCGAAAATAAGACCTGCTTTTCCTTTACGCTCTTTAATTTAAGGCCAAAATCGTTCCAAAAGTTGGTGGCAACTTCGAGATCATCAACACCATAAGTTACCCTCTCAATGCCAGTGTGATGCATTTTTTCCTCAGCAATCGAATTAGAAACAAAATGGTTAGTGAAAAGGAACAATTTTAATAAATTATTCCTAAATTTACACTCCTACGTTTATCTCTTTTATAAATAGATTTTTAATCAACATAAGTCTGGAAACATTTTTTGATCCGTATCAAATAAGTTTCCATCCTTAAAAACCTTAGATGGAATATAGGTATTAGATAGCGTAATTTCCTTCCCCTCTGAATCCGGGGTCGTATGCTCGGTAGCGCTTACTTTTAATACGGTAATATCGGCTATGCTACCTTCAGCAAGGGTACCAATTTTATCACTGGACCTAAGAAGAAGAGCAGGCGTATATGTCAAACATTTAACCGCTTCCTCTAGGGGCAACCCCAACCTGACCAACCTGTTAAAGGCCCCTGCTAGGCTGTAATCTAATCTAGAAAAATCGTGAAATGCATTAAAATCACCGTGCAGATCACTACTAATTGTATGTGGCGGATATCCTCCCTCTAACATCATCTTAGCTATTCTATATGAAAAGTTAATTCCGTATCCTACATCAAATTTTATCCCCCGGTCATATGCTATCTTCACAGACTCTGGGATTGTTTTAGAAGCACCAACAACACCATCGGGCATGTTACTGTATACATGCGCCACAATATCTCCTGGGCGCAGAAGTTTCAGTGCTTTGTCAATAACTGATCTAGGCTCAGGACGATTGACCTTACTAACGGGAAACAATTCTCCTGTATGGACGTAAATAGGTATATCGCATTTTTCTCCGGCGTTTATTGCCTGCTCGAGTACAGCAGTATCCCAATGAGACAAACCTCCGGACTCCCCATGGGATTTTATACCACAAATCATTTCCGGATACCGGTGATAAACTTTTACAATTTCCTCTTCACGAGTCATCTGCGGGCTATGCAGGGTAGTCCCTTCCATTCCACCCATTAATGCGCCGGCAAGATTCGCTGAAACAAAGCAACGTACATCCGTAATGGCTTCATTTCGAATAAACGCTTCAAAACCTCCAACTGTCCACGGACCAGCACTACCCTGATCAACTATGGTTGTAGCGCCTGATAAAATCCCTGCCTTATCGGGGGATATACCAAAATTAGTTACCCATTCATAAACATGAACATGCAAATCAATGAAGCCTGGACAAATAATTTCATTTCTAAAATTAATTGGGTTTTGGGTATCGATTGATGAGATGATTTTGGTATCAAATAGTCCAATCTTACCATTCTTAATTCCAATGGTGGCCGGACCAAAGTAATTAGTAGCTGGATCGCATACTTTCTGAGCGGTTATTACGGTATCAAATTCCGTCATAATTGATTTTCTGAATTAGCGAACTCCAATAACGTAGCACACAATACCTGAGCACCTGAAAATATATCTCTTTGGTTTGTAAATTCACTCACATTGTGACTAATGCCATTGCATGAAGGAACAAAAATCATACCGGAAGGACAAAAATAACTCATTTGTCTGGCGTCATGTCCTGCACCGGAAAATATGCGGCGACATGGGAAATTAAGTTTTTTTGCCTCATTCTCAATAGCGGCTATAACCTTTTCGTTAAAGTGAATGGTATCCGCTTCCGCAATACACCGCACCTCAGATGAACATTGAGACACGGTTTGATCTACAAGTTTTCTGACTTGGCCTTCAGATTCCATTAGAATAGCTGTGTCTGGATGGCGCAAATCTATCGAGAATTCAACTTCGCTAGAGACGACCGATGGCACATTGGGCTCTATATTTAACATGCCCACCGTGAAACGAATGTCTTTTATCTTTGAAAAAACGTTATACAATTTCTCAATAATTCTTGACGCTTCTTCAATCGCGTCCTTTCTCAGGTGGTATGGTGTTGTACCAGCATGTGCTTCATCACCCATAATTTTCACGCGCATACGCCTCACGCCCTGTATTCCAGTAACGGCACCGATGGGTATATCTTCACTTTCTAAAATTGGACCTTGTTCAATATGCGCTTCTATAAAACAGTAGACCTCTCTTCCAAGAGATACCCTCTTGATAGTGGGTAAATGATCCTGAAGTTTCAGAAGCTCTTCCTCAACCGACACACCTAACTTATCCTTCACAGCTTTAATATCTGCTAATGGTTTTACCCCCACATATGCTTCCGAACCCATCATACCTGGGGCAAAACGTGAGCCTTCCTCGTTCATCCACGCAACAATTTCAATATTTCTCTTATGAGGTATATTAGAACTAATAATTGCCCGCGCTGCCTCCAACCCCGCAACCACGCCATAAGCCCCGTCAAACTTTCCACCAGTAGGTTGTGTATCCAAGTGGGAGCCGGTCATAACCGCAGGCAATTCCGGCTCAGAACCTTCGAGACAAAAGAAAAGATTTCCCGCCTCATCGGCGGCGACACTTAACCCGTAGGCCTCTGCCCAGGTTATGCATAAATCACGTGCTGCAAATTCTTCGGGTGTCAGGGCTTGGCGGTTAACCCCTCCGCCTTTGATTGCTCCAATCTCAGCCAGCTCCATTAAATTCGACCAGAGTCTCTCGGTATTAATATGCTCCGCAGGAGTCATGTATCACTCTTAAATTTATTTTAATCCAGAAAGTAACGCAGATTTTCCCAAATAATCTTGTTTTGCAGACCAGCCCCCTGATTCTGCCATAGCTAAGAATTCAACCAACATTAAATTAGTTAATGTTGGTTCTTCCAAATTAACTGTGTGACCAGTTCGAGGTAATATGCAAAGACCGGACCTTGATAGGGTGCGTTTAAGAAATATCGATGGCTCAATGCACCAGTCATCTTCATCACCCACCACCACAAGAGCGGGGACATTAACTTTAAGAATTTGGTCCTCTAAATCATAAAGCGAAGGCCGCTTTCGTTGAACACCCAACATTGTCAGGGCAGCGCCCTCCGCGGAATGACCGGCCAAGCGTTCCTTAAAAGCTTGCCACCCCTTCAAATCCTTGTTTTTAAATTGTTGTCTGAATACCCCATTTGCATACTGCTCAGCCATTGCCTCTGAGCCAATTTCACGATATTTCTCTGCTAACATTTCAGAGTCCTTGGCATAGGCATCCTGTTGATCCTTAGGTGCACCATATCCACAGGATATCAATGCAATAGATAGTGCACTTTCCGGATACAAGATTGCAAAATGAAGTGCCGCAAACGCTCCCATGGAACAACCCACAATATGCGCCGATTGTAGTGAATACCCGTCCAGCACTGCTTTAATATCTTCTGCTGCAATTTTTTGCGAGTACTGTTCTGGATCCTCCGGGACCCCTGACGGCGGGTACCCGCGCGCGTTAAAAGTTATACATTTGTACCTCCTTGAAAGGGCTGCGATTTGCATAGCCCAACTTTCAAGATTGTCAGCAAATTCATGCACAAAAATAATTGCAGGGCCTTCTCCATGTGCTTCCGTGTAGAGTTTTGTGCCATTTGTTTCAATGAAGGTCATGCTCAAATTGCCTTTACTTGTCCACCGTCTATGTCAAAAGATGCACCCGTAATATAGGTAGCCTTATTAGATGCCAGAAATACAACCATAGCTGCTAGCTCTTCAGGCTCTCCGTAGCGTTTTAAAACGGTTTCTGCTGTAAGTATGGCCGTAGCCTCTTTTACTGAGATGTTATCCTCCTTTGCTTTTTCCTCAGCGAGATAAATCATCCGGTCTGTGGCAAAAGGCCCAGGATTAACAACATTACATAAAATACCATACGGAGCACCCTCCTCCGACAAGGCCTTACTTATATTTTGAAGTGCTGAATTAGAGAACCCTGCCGTAATTGCATGAGCGTGGGGTTGGCGACCATGCGTACCTGCCATAAAGAGAATTCGCCCCCCTTTGCCAGTTGATTGCATTACCCCAAAAGCCTGGCGAGCTAATCTAATTTGTGCAAAAATTTTAGTCTCGGCTGCCTGACGCCACATATCATCTGTCATTTCGAGAAACGGTGCCGTTGCCGCCCCAGCCGAATTGGCAATCAGGACATCCAGACCGTGTTTATCGGAAACCATCTCAATCATAGCAGTCGATTGTTCAGCTGATGTCACATCACATATGCAGCCCTCAACAAGGCCGCGCGTTTCTTCATTTAATTTATTAACAGCGCGGTTGACCTTCTCTTCATTACGTCCCGAAAGCGTTACGATCGCCCCCTCTAACGCAAACATTCGCGCTATTGAATACCCCAAACCACTGCTAGCTGCGCTAACTATTACTGATTTTTTATCGAGTCCTAAATCCATTATTTGCCTCGCTTTCAAATTCTATAATTATTTCATGAATTTGTTATTTTACTCGCACATTTTTCAAAAACCCTCGGGAATTCATTACAAAAACACTCCACCCAATTTTCGGGCACCGTTGTCGAAATTTTAAGAAATACATCTTTCAAGGTCTCGCTGTGATAGTCTGACGTTCGTATAAAAAACCCGCCTTTCAGCAGCTCATCAGCAATATTATTTGCAGAGCAGCCACTTTCCTGGCAGTCAACCGCCAAAAAATTTCCATTGGATGGATATACAACCGTTTTAAAACCTCCCAAGCCCCCAAGCATTTTTTGAATTGCCTCTTGGTTACGCCTTTGTATGAAGTTAACACCTTCCATCCATTCACCCTTAACCTCGAATGCCGCTATTGCGGCCAGCTGCCCAAGAATATTTGAACCGAGGATGTTTGGCTGATCTTCAATTAAATGTGTGAACAACATGTCATCAGCTACTATTGCGCCGGTCCTGAGGCCTGCTATGCCGAGCCATTTACTAAAACTATAAGTCGTAATGGTTTTCTCAGGGTAAATGTCTCGTACCAAATGATGATCGAAGGCAAAATCACGATAAGTGCAATCATGCACAATGAGGGCTCCGTGTTTCTTGGCGGTATGGGCAATTTCAGTTATCTCCTCCAATCCATAGCAAGAACCAAGCGGGTTAAGCGGATCTATCAAATAAATAATGGCTTTTTCTGATTGAGATAGTTGACTATCAAGTGCCTTGGCATCGATTTTATACTTTTTATTTTCATCATATATTGGAATTTGAGCGATTTTTGCCCCTTCATTCTGGCTAAAATTTAAGGGCCAAACCCAAGTGGGATCACTGGTGATCAGAGTGGTGTTCGTATTGCTTAACCGCTTACACACAAGATACAGGCCTTCAACAGCACCATCCGTAATGAGCACCTGCGTGCCATTAGAGATCTTATCACCTAATAAATCATGGAGTACTTGTTCGCGAAGTTTCTCCATGCCCTGGGGTGGAGCGTAAAGATTATAACTCTGTTCATTTATACCTTTAAGAAGAGCTTCTTTTACCATCGGATGCGCAGGCAAGTGATTCGTATTCTGACCCATCCAAAACATGTCCGGAGACTTGTGTAACTCATCAAAACTTTGTGTCGTCTGAATTACCATTTTACAGTTCTATAACGTTTTTAGGACGCCGAGACACCGGAGAAGATTCGGAGAAAAATAAATTCAATACAAACGAGACCGGTGAATAAAATTAAACCGACAATTAACAAAAAGGTTATCGCTGATAACGCTAGGGCGGTTTCAAGGCCAGAAGCGGCAAAGCTTATTAAATAACCAATGCCAGATTGAGCGGTTACAAATTCACCAACAACAACCCCGATAATCGTCAACGTAAGACCAATTCGTAATCCCGTAAAAATCAACGGCAAAGCGAAGGGCAAACGCACAGCAAAAAACGTTTGCCAACGACCAGCTGTGAGTGACTGGCAAAGTTTTAAATACGTATCACCTGTATTAAGGAGGCCTGTAGAGGAAGCAACAACAATTGGAAACAAAGAAAGACACATCCCATAAGCCAAGCGGGCCTCGGTCCCTACGCCAAACCATAATATAAACAAAGGAGCGAGAGCGATAGTGGGTATCAGGTTGAATAACACAAGGTTAGGAAAAATTGCCCGACGAGCGAAATAGGAAATTGTTATTAGACAGGAGACTGACAGCCCTAAGATTGTCGAAAAAATAAATGCTAGAAAACATTCGTAAAGCGTACCCAAGGCATGGCCCCACATAAAGTTGCGTTGTGCAATGAAGAGGTCAACAACATCCCCAGGCGGCGGCAGAATTACCGTCGGTACAAACTTTTGATCAACCAAATGTTGCCAGAAAAAAACGACAAGAGAAAAAAATGCGATTGGAAGAATAATTTGCCGGGCGTTGGCAAAAACATTGGATCGCGCTTTATTCAAAAGTGATTCTAGCATTTCTCTTTTTGATCTCTTTCTTAAATAATTTTCATTTATTTATTGCCAAACCAAATCTGTAGTCGATAACTGGCGAAAGCTATCAAAGAATAGAAAAAGAGACCCACAATACACAAAAACAATACTGTAGCCAGCATCAAGTCCGTTTGCAGCTTTCCAAATGCAACCAAAATCAAAAACCCAAGGCCCTGTGAGGAAGTAATAAACTCACCTACAATCACTCCGATCATAGCCATTGTAATACTCATCTTCATGGCACTTATCAGATAAGGTAGCGCAAAGGGAAACCTTACCAGGAATAGTGTCTGCAATTTTGAAGCGGTAAGGGACTCGCATAGTTTCAAAAGAGATGGATCGGTATTTTTAAGACCGGCCGTCATACTTATAATTATAGGAAAAATACTAATAAATACCGCAAACCCCAATCGCGACTCAAATTCAATACCAAGCCAAAGAACAAACATCGGAGCCCAAGCTATTTTTGGGACAATTTGAAATCCCACGATGTTGGGGTAAAGAGCTTCCTTGGCCCACGTCGACCACGTCATCAAAAGCGCCAGTGTAAGCCCTATAACACTGGCAAGCAGGAAACCACCAAGTGCAACCGAAGCGGTTGGCATAATATTTTTAACTAAAAGATCCCAATTATCAAAGATTGCAATAACTATTGCGCTCGGTCTTGGTAGAATAGATTTTGGATAATTTGTGTACCAAACAACAAATTCCCAAATAGCGATAACTGTAAAAAATAACAAAAACGGAAGAAAGCCGTCACGAACGGCCGTTAAAATTCTATTTTGGGGATTTGGCAAAGCACTCATTACTGTATTGTCTTTTACTATTAATGCTGCGAGTCAATCTTGCCACGCAAATAAGCGCAAATTTTGTTGAACTCCGGTGTTTCAACAAGTGAAAAATCTCTGGGTCGGTCGAACGGAACATCCAAGTTTTCAATAATTCTTCCTGGACGCGCACTCATAACCAACACACGGTCAGAAAGAAACACCGCCTCTCTTATACTGTGGGTAACAAAAAGACCGGTTTTTTTGAATTCCTGCCACAAATCCATTAGAACCTGATTCATTTCGTCACGCGTTATAGCGTCAAGGGCACTAAAGGGTTCATCCATCAGAAGCAG
>DEBE01000011.1 GCA_002348425.1 Alphaproteobacteria bacterium UBA2964
TAGTCTCAAAGGTATCACAGAAATAGAAGATGGGATCTTGATAGGTGCTCAAACCACCTTAACTGAGATCGCAGAGAATCCTATCCTAAAAGAAAAGTACAGTGTTCTCTCAGAAGCGGCCTCCCACGTAGCTACTCCTCAGATTCGAAACATGAGCAGTATTGGGGGTAACTTAATTCAGGATACCCGGTGTTGGTATTATCGAGACGGGCTAGATTGCTATCGCGCTGGAGGCACCAAGTGTTATGCAGATACCCCAGAAGGAATGAACCGAGAACACTGTTTGTTTAACGCGGATCGATGTGTCGCAGTTACTCCCTCGGATACGGCGCCTGCTCTAGTGGTATTGGATGCTCAAATGGTGATTTCCGGACCTGATGGGCAGAGGGTTGTTCCCGCTCAGGAGTTTTTTATTGGTCCTGATGTCGATATTGAGCGGATGACCGTGCTCGAGAAAAATGAAATCTTAACCACTATTCGTCTTCCAAATACTTGGGCAGATTCAAAATTTTATTTCGAAAAAGTTGCGGATCGAAAATCTTGGGATTTTGCTTTGGTGAACATTGCGGCAGCTATAAAGGAAAGTGGGGGCACGATTAGTGATGTGCGTGTGGCTTGCGGTGGTGTTGAATGTGTACCGAAAAGGCTCGATGTGGTTGAGGCGGTTGTTAAGGGCAGCAGAAGAGACGAAGAAACGGCAAAACTCGCGGGTCAGTCTGCCATTCGGGGAGCTACACCGCTTAACCATAATCATTTTAAGATTCCTTTGATGGAAAATCTGGTAATGAGAGCGATTCGCGACGCCTGATCAATGGAAATCGTTCGCTATAGTAGTAATGCATGGGGACAGCGTGTTCTCGAAGGGGTTTCTTGGGACTTATTGCCAATGTTCTTCGGGCTGGCATTAGCATTTATACTTGGTCATTCGATTTACATGTGGTTCAAATCCTCTGATACCGATTAATAGATGAGTTCTGAGACGCCGAAGCCAATATTGGGTCAAGGCCAGGTAGTAATTCGCCACAAACTACCGGACAGATGGTTACACTGGTTGAATGCTATTTGTATTATGGTCTTGCTCGGGACTGGCCTTCTGCCTGTTGTTGGAATTAATTTCGAATGGGTCACTATCCACTGGATAGCCGGCATCATTATGATGCTTTTGCTCTTGGTTCACATTTATCGAGTGATACCGCGAGGCCGATTGTTAAATATTTGGTTTGGAGTGAAAGACCTTAAAATAGTGAGATCATACATCGGCGGCGGTTCTTTAAAAGTTTTGAAGCCTAGCAAATATTCGCCTGCTCAGAAATTGATGCATCAGGGAGTGACGTTTTTGGTATTGGTGACGATTGTCACCGGTTTGCTGATGATGGTTAAGATCGACACGCCTCTCTGGGAAAGAAACATTTATATTTTTGAAGATCAAACCTGGGGAGTGATCTACTTTTTACATGGGTTTGCGGCGCTCTTTTTGGTGACTACAGTTATGCTGCATATTTACTTCTCTTTGCGCCCAGAAAAATGGATGTATCTGCGTTCGATGCTGAAAGGATGGATTACAGATAAAGAATTGGAAAGGCATCACGACAAGAAAGAGTGGGCAGGAGATTAGTTTGACTGATTTAGATAACGGCGAGCTAGCGCAGAGAATTGAGGTGATCGAAAAAGCTTACGAGTACATGTTGGCTTATGCTGCACAAGGTTATGAAGCTTCTCATGAGGCACAGCAAAATAACGATGTGCGCCTCCATCTTGATGCTATGAACGAAGCCCTAGATAACCTAGGCGAAATAGTCAAAGCGTTGTCTATTAAGGTTGATGAAGACAAATCTGGCGCATATCAAAGTTTTTTAGAAGCTTTGTCGGATGATGCTAAAAAAACGCAGGGTATTGTGCGATTGACTCTTGCTCGTTCTGGAATCAGTTCACAGTTGATCGATAATCTGAACGCTTCGATTCATGTCAGGGCACTGTTAACAGATCTCTTTCTGTTGGATGAGGCGCTCAAAAATTAGTTTCTATCTTTTTTGATATTTTAGCCTTGCTTTTTCGTTACCTAGGACTGATTTTATAGGTATCGGTTTTTAGCGAGTTTTATGTTTTTATCCATTGGATTATTGATACTTCTAGCCTTGATATTCGGCCCCTCTTTGTGGGTTAAGTTTGTCATGAAGAGGTATTCGAAAGAAAAGCCTGAAATGCCCGGCACCGGTGGAGAGCTGGCAAAGCATTTAATCGAACGATTTACGTTAAAGGATGTGAAGGTAGAAGTGACTGAGCTTGGGGATCATTATGATCCCGTCGAGAAAAAAGTCAGGTTACTCAGAGAGCATTATGAATCTAAATCGCTAACTGCTGTAGCTATTGCTGCCCACGAAGTTGGGCATGCGATCCAGGACCAGCAGGGTGACAAGCGTCTGGCGACGCGAACGAAGATGATACCGGTAGCCGATAAGGTGGCACGCTGGAGCGCTGCGATTATCTCTTTGTCGCCCGTGATCGGCATTATTACACGGCATCCGATGCCATTTTCTCTGGTGCTTCTGCTTGGTCTGTCGGGCTTTATCGCTAGGATGATGGTCCACGCGGTTACCCTACCGATTGAGTTTGATGCAAGTTTTGCTAAAGCACTCCCAGTATTGCGTGAAGGGAGTTATGTGTCTAAATCGGACGAAGATGCAGTGAGCCGCATTTTAAGGGCGGCAGCTCTGACATATGTGTCTGCGGCGTTAGCTGATATTTTAAATCTTGGTAGATGGATCGCTATACTGGTGAGACGTTAGGGATAAATATTGATGAATACTGGCGAATTCTTATGCGGATTGTGAGTTGGAATGTTAATGGTTTAAGAGCTTGTGCCAAAAAAGGGTTTTTGGAGTTTCTAGAACGATCAAAAGCAGACGTCGTCGCGCTCCAGGAAACTCGAGCATTTCCTGATCAGTTAGAAGAAAAAGTAGCTAATCCGAAAGGCTGGTTTACTTTTTTTTCACCCGCTGAAAGACCAGGTTACAGTGGTGTGGCAATCTATTCGAGAAAGGAACCGTCCCGAGTGGAGAGAAGCTTAGGCGTTCCAGAGTTTGATAGCGAAGGGAGATACATTTGTGTCAGCTTTGGGAGATTAACAATAGCTAGTATTTACTTTCCAAATGGCAGTGGAAAAGAACGAGATAATAGTCGAGTGCCCTATAAACTCGATTTTTATAAACGCATCTTTTCTATCATCGAAGATAAGCGTAAAGCGGGTCCAGTTTATGTTGCGGGCGATTACAATACAGCTCATCACGAGATTGATTTAGCCAGGCCGAAGACGAACAAAAAGGCCAGTGGGTTTTTGATGGAGGAGCGTCAGGAACTGTCGCGTTGGGAAGAAGCAGGGTGGGTGGACACCTTCAGGAAGAGCCACTTAGGCGAAGAAGGACATTATAGTTGGTGGCGTCAGTTTGGAGGAGCAAGAGAAAATAATGTAGGTTGGCGTATCGATTATGTATTTGCCTCTCCAGGTGCATCAAAGTTGGTTAAAAAGGCGTTCATTTGGCCAGAAGAGATGGGTTCTGATCATTGTCCGGTTGGCGTGGATCTTACCCGTTGAAAGGGATAAGGTGAAAAT
>DEBE01000200.1 GCA_002348425.1 Alphaproteobacteria bacterium UBA2964
CAGTCCTTTCACGCTCGCAAAATCGCCTATGGATTGGGATTAGAAGGCAACCAAGTGAAGTCCGCTATTAATTTCCTGATGGGTTTGTACAAAACTTTTGAAGAATTAGACGCGTCTATTGTTGAAATAAATCCTTTGGTGGTTACTGGAGCAGGCGAGGTGGTAGCACTAGACGCAAAGATGAATTTTGATGACAACGCGTTATTTCGCCATAATAAAATTGTTGTTTTACGAGATGAAAGTGAGGAAGATCCCACAGAACTTGACGCAGCAAAGTTTGATCTCAATTATGTAAAACTTGATGGAAATATTGGTTGTATGGTCAATGGTGCAGGTTTGGCTATGGCGACGATGGATATCATCAAACTCTATGGGGGAGAGCCGGCTAATTTCTTAGACGTTGGGGGAGGGGCATCAAAGGAACGGGTTACGGCTGCTTTCAAGCTGATTTTATCTGACCCAAATGTTGAAGGACTTCTTGTAAATATTTTTGGTGGAATTATGCGTTGCGATGTTATCGCTGAAGGTGTCGTTGCGGCCGCTCGCGAGGTTAGCCTGACAGTGCCATTAGTGGTCCGCTTGGCAGGAACTAATGTGGAACTTGGAAAAAATATATTACAGCAGTCTGGGTTGCCTATCATTGCTGCAGATGACCTTGGTGACGCGGCGAAGAAAGCGGTCAAGGCTGTAGAGGAGGCGAACTAATGTCGGTTCTTGTTGACAAAGGAACAAGAGTTATTTGTCAGGGTTTTACCGGGGCACAGGGAACCTTCCATTCTGAGCAGGCAATTGCTTACGGTACCCAGATGGTTGGGGGAGTTACACCGGGTAAAGGCGGAGAGCAGCACCTAGAGCTGCCAGTTTTTGATACAGTTGCCGAAGCCAAAGATGTTACTAAAGCCAATGCAAGCGTTATTTACGTACCTCCTCCATTCGCAGCCGATGCAATTTTAGAGGCAATCGATGCTAAAATACCTCTAGCAATTTGTATCACGGAGGGTATTCCCGTGATGGATATGATACGCGTGAAGCGAGCGCTAGATAAATCTCAGACGCGCCTAATAGGTCCTAACTGTCCCGGTGTAATTACACCCGATGAGTGTAAGATCGGTATTATGCCTGGACATATTCATCAGAAAGGTAAAATTGGGATCGTTTCTAGATCCGGGACTTTAACTTATGAGGCTGTAGCCCAGACAACGGCGGCAGGAATTGGGCAGACTACTTGTATTGGTATAGGTGGAGATCCGATTAACGGAACAAATTTTATCGATAGTCTGGAGCTATTCCTGGCTGATGAAAAGACTGAAGGTATTATAATGATTGGAGAAATTGGCGGGGATGCAGAAGAAAATGCTTCAGAGTTTCTAAAGATGTCCAAGGTCAAAAAGCCAGTGGTCGGATTTATCGCAGGCGTGACTGCGCCACCCGGTAGGCGTATGGGTCATGCTGGTGCTATTATTTCTGGTGGCAAAGGCGGCGCGGATGATAAAATAGAAGCTATGAGAAGTGCCGGCATTACAGTTGCGGAATCTCCCGCGGCGTTGGGTGTCACTATGTTGGAAGCAATAAAGGCGTAATTAGGCTTTTTTATATCCTTGTGTCTGTAAAGCCCATGCAAATTGATCTGATATTCTATAATAGGTTCTGGGATGAAAACCCTGTGTAGAAAAATGGTTCAATAAACTATATAGGCCAGAAACCTGTATTATTTTTTTTAAGTCTTTAGCCTAAGGCTTTCTTATGAAGGGTGCTATAAAACATTATTTGTTATTATCCCTTGGCTGGTGTTGTGTTTTTCTGGGCGTTATCGGTTTATTTCTTCCAATTTTGCAGGGAATACTTTTTTTGGCTATAGGATTTATAATCTTAAGCCGTCGATCAGCGAGGGTAAGGTTATTGAATAAACGTCTTTGTAAAAAATATCCAAAATACGCAATTGTGCAGCGGGATGCCACCAATCGTATCAAAATGCTTAAAAGAAAGTATTTTAAAATCAAATAAATTTAATTTTCAGGCTGCTAATACCAGCGAGTCATCGCTTATTGTAACACGTCGTAATAACCGACGTTGTTCGCGTGGAAAATCAGTACGGGCATGTAAGAGACAGCGATTGTCCCACATTACGAAATCACCAACCTTCCACTTATGTGAATAAACAAACCTATCTTGACGTTGCAAAGTATAAATTTCATCAAGAATCTCTTTGCCCTCCGTCTCGTCCATACCAATGATTTCTTCCGTCATAAGAGGGCATACGTATACAGCTACGCGGCCTGTTTCAGGATGTTTTCGAAAAATGGGGTGCGGATGATGAGGCACCGCCTCTCTATCATATTTCTCAAATGTTTTTACTGTTGTACCAAATTCGTAGCAATTCATAGCTTGCAGACCAATCAGCTTATCCTTCAGCTTTTGGGGCAACTCATTATAAACTTTATATTGGTTAGAGAAGTTGGTATTACCGCCAATATCTGGAATTTCTACTCCGTAGAGAGTTGTAGCTTTATGAGGGGTTTTTAGATAAGGCGTATCCGTATGCCACATCATTTCTCCATCTGGATGAGCGCCAATCACTCTTCCATCTTCGCGAATGTTAGAGACTAACATAATTTCGCCACTAGCATGGTTAGGATGTTGGCGGTCTTTTGGTCTATTATATTCCCCCACTTTACCGAAATTGCCACAAAAATCTTTTTGATTTTTTGGCGTTAAATCTTGTTGGTTTCGAATAACAATTACTAAGTGGTTAAGCCAAGCTTCATATATTGT
>DEBE01000069.1 GCA_002348425.1 Alphaproteobacteria bacterium UBA2964
AATGCATTAAAATTGGACGTTGAATATGTGCCCGTTAAATCTTATGCAGCTGCGGTTACAGCCTTTCGTAACAATCAGGTCCAGCTTGCATGGTTTGGTGGGTTGTCTGGAGTGCGTGCCCGTCAACTCGTTAAGGGTTCGAGAGCGATTGCACAGGGGAAAAAAGACCCATTCTTTGAGACATATTTTATCGCACACAAAAGTACAGGACTAAAGTTCTCTAAAAATTTCCCCAAAGCTATAGCAGGTAAGACCTTTACTTTTGGTTCAAAGGGGTCAACTTCTGGTCGGCTGATGCCAGAATACCATATACGAAAAGCTTTTGGTAAAACACCCGATAAGGTTTTTAAGCGAGTTGGCTTTAGTGGCAATCACTCTCGGACCGTCGCTTTGGTGCAGTCAGGTGCTTATGAAGTGGGCGCAACAAACTTCAAGGTTTGGAAGCGCGAACTTAAGAGTGGTAAAATTGACCCCAAGAAGATTAGCGTGATTTGGATTACACCAGGGTATCCAGATTACAATTGGTCTATTCGTGGAGATGTAGATCAAAAGTTTGGAAAAGGATTTGCTAAAAAAGTTCAAGGGGCTCTACTAGCAATGAGTGATCCAGATTTATTAAAGTCTTTTCCACGGTCGAGTTTTATCTCTGCTAAGAACTCCGACTTTGCCCCAATTAAAGAGACAGCAAAGAAACTTGGTCTAATTGATTAGGTTGGCCAACTTCTAATGTCTTTAGTTGAAATTCGAGAAGAAACGGTGGGCTATAAGGACTCACCGGTTCTTCAAGATGTTGAATTGTCTATTATCGCCGGAGAGCGTATTGCGTTGGTGGGCGAAAGTGGTTCTGGTAAAACGACTCTTCTGAACCTAATTCACTCCAAACTGAAAGGAGAGTCTTCCTTAGTGCCTCAAGAGCTTGGATTAGTTCAGGCGCTAACTGTTTTTCACAATGTATATATGGGGCGTTTACATGAGTGTTCGGTATGGCGAAATCTCCGAAATCTTTTGGTACCATTAAAAGAAGATATCAGGTTAGTGTTACCGATACTTAAATTACTACGCATGGAAGATAAGATTCACAGCAGTGTGGGAGAATTATCGGGGGGACAACAGCAGCGGACGGCAGTTGGCCGTGCATTGTTCCATACCGGAAATGTTCTCCTCGCGGATGAACCGGTTTCGGCTGTGGATGAACATCAAGGTCGGGACATTTTAGAGGCTATAAGTATTAATAAGCCCACCGTTGTATTGGCGATGCATGATCGTGCGTTAGCTATTGAATTTGCTGATAGAGTTATCGGAATTAAGGATGGTCGGGTAGCACTTGATCAAGCGGCGCTTGATATGAAACCTAGTGACCTCGATCATCTCTATCAAAATAAAAATTAATGACTTTTAGGTCTGCGGGATCACCATTAGCTAAAACTACAAAGATCTTTCTGGGTGTTGCTTTTATCTGTTTGATTTTTTCTGACGTAGCAATCACGACGGTAGATCCTTGGGATGAATTTAAGCGTTTGTTATTAGGTTTTCTTACTCCGGACTTCTATGCCACAGACAATATTATTCAAGCCATCGCTTACACGCTGGCCTTTGCATTTCTAGGTGTAACGTTATCGAATGTTATTGGTTTAATATTAGCCTTTCTTTTTCATAACCCTATAATCAGAGCGGGGTGCGCCATTGTTCGCGCAGTTCATGAATTGTTCTGGGCCCTTATCTTCCTGCAAATGTTTGGCTTGTCTCCGCTGACAGGTATTTTAGCAATTGCTATTCCGTATGCTGGGATTATTGCCAAGGTGTATGCGGAAATATTGGAAGAGGCTGATCCTGCTCCCATGAAGACAGCACCGGCGGGAACGAGCGCTCTCTCTGCGTTCTTATTTGTAAGGTTACCTGATGCTTGGGCACACTTTCGATCGTATTCCATGTATCGATTAGAATGTGGAATTCGTTCCAGTGCCGTGCTCGGTTTCATTGGTTTGCCCACGCTAGGTTTCCATTTGGAAACCGCTTTCAAAGAAGGTCAGTATTCTGAGGTAGCTGCGATATTATTTCTATTTTATCTTGTTATTGCCACGATGCGCTTCTGGATGAAACGGCCTTTGCTGCCGATTTATCTCATAGGTGCGGCTATCATTTTGCCCTGGGGCACAACATTCTCTTTGTCTCATATTGTCCGGTTTCTTACGGAGGACATCATACCTTACCCGATTCGAAATGGTGAAGGCTGGGAGGGATTGTCAGATTGGCTTCAGATGATGGTTTTTGATCAAGCAATTCCGGGTACAATCGCCACTGTTCAGTTGACTATGATTGCTTTGGTTGCGACTGGATTTCTTACTATCCTTCTTTTTCCGCTGATATCGCCACTACTACTGGGAAGGATACCACGTTTTTTGGGCCATCTTTTTTTAGTTATTGCGCGCTCTACGCCAGAATATATTCTAGCCTTTATACTACTCCAGCTTTGGGGCCCCTCAATGCTACCCGCTATTGTGGCGCTGACCGTTCATAATGGTGCAATTATTGGGCATTTAATTGGTCGCTATACAGAAACGGTGAAGCTTCGTTTGGACGCGGTTAAGGGTTTTAATCGCTATACTTACGAGGTTTTACCACGCGTTTACCGTCCAATGCTGGCTCTACTTTTTTACCGTTGGGAAGTTATTATGCGTGAAACGGCAATCTTGGGTATATTAGGGATAGCAACGTTAGGATTTTATGTTGACAGTGCATTCGCGGACTTGAGATTTGATCGCGCGATGTTTCTTATTGCAATTACGGCCTTGCTAAATATTTGTATCGATGTCATTTCGCGGACTGTCAGAAGCAAGTTGCGGCTTCAAACAAGTTTAAAACAACAGTGAGGTTTTAGTATAGGATTATGCAAAATTCTGAGACACCAACTGTAAAAGATCTAGTGTTAATTGGTGGTGGTCATAGCCACGTGGCAGTTCTGAAGCGATTTGGTATGAAGCCGCTGCCCGGGATTAGGCTGACTTTGATTTGTCGTGATGCGCATACACCCTATTCGGGAATGTTGCCGGGTTATGTGGCTGGCCATTATTCCTATGATGAAGCCCATATTGATCTTGGTAGCTTGGCAAGATTTGCCGGGGCAAGGTTTTACCATAGTACTGTTACTGGACTGGACCCCGAAAATAAAAAAATAATTTGTGATAATCGGCCCCCGGTTCAATATGACATAGCCTCAATTAATTCAGGTTCGACGCCGAATACGAGCGACGTCGCTGGTGCAGATGGGATAGTGGTACCAGTAAAACCGATCAATTTATTCCTGGATCGTTGGGAGGTATTACGGGATCGAGTTTTAAACCAGCAGCGTCCCATTACGATCGCAGTCGTAGGCGCGGGTGCTGGCGGTGTGGAAATTCTTCTAGCGACGCAATTTCGCATGGAACGTTTGTTAAAAAATGCAAACAAACCCTTAGGACAAATTACCTATCATTTATTCAGCAATTCCCCTGAAATAATGCCCACCCATAATTCCGCGGTGCGTTCCTATTTTGATAACGTTTTACAGGAGCGCGGTGTTCTAGTGCATAAAAATGATTCTGTCATCGAGGTGTCAGCTGGTGTTTTGAAGACGCAAAATGGAAAAGAGTTTGAAACGGATGAAATACTCTGGGTCACTGCTGCAGGGGCCCCCCGTTGGCCTGCTGATGCTGGTTTGAATGTAAATCAAGACGGTTTTATCAGGGTAGGTGATACCCTCCAGTCAATCTCACATCCAGATATTTTTGCCGCTGGTGATATTGCCGCGATGGTTAACTATCCACGTCCAAAATCAGGGGTATTCGCCGTCAGACAGGGACAATACCTAGAACGTAATCTGAGGAGGGCCTTACTTTCAAAAAGTCTAGTAAAATTCCATCCACAAAAGCATTTCCTTAGTCTGATTTCTACTGGTGATAAATATGCGGTTGCCTCGCGAGGAAAATTTAAGATCAAAGGCTTTAATGTCTGGAGGTGGAAAGACTGGATAGATCGCCGATTTATGAAAAAATTTAACGATTTGCCAGAAATGAAGGAACAAACCCAGACGGGTTTGCCCGATGGTCTAGCCAGTAAGGAATTGGTTAAGGAAATATCTTCTATAGCAATGCGTTGTGGAGGTTGTGGGGCTAAAGTTGGTGCGAATGTATTAACGCGCGCGCTGGGCAACCTGAAACCGGCTCCGAGAGACGACATCCTGATTGGTTTGCACGAGCCTGATGATGCGGCAGTAATTGAAGTGCCCCGGGGTAAAGTTATGGTGCACACCGTTGATTATTTTCGGTCGATGATCGATGACCCATACGTATTTGGTAAAATTGCTGCCAATCACAGTCTTGGAGATATTTTTGCTATGGGAGGAGAGCCTCAGACTGCGCTAGCGGTAGCAACTGTTCCTTTTGGTGTAGAAGAAAAAATTGAGGATACTCTGGTCCAAATGATGACTGGTGCGATGGAAATTCTAAATGATACAAATTGTTCGTTGGTTGGTGGTCATACGAGTGAGGGGCCAGAGCTTAGCCTTGGTTTTGCTGTAAATGGACTAATTGATAAAGATAAAATCATGCGCAAAGGGGGAATGCAGCCGGGTGATAAATTAATTGTAACCAAACCAATCGGAACAGGTACACTATTTGCTGCAGACATGCGCCATAAGGCGAAGGGGCGTTGGATCGGTGCTGCTCTGAAACATATGGTGATGTCGAATTACCTAGGGGCACAATGTCTTATTGAACATGGATCTCGTGCTGCTACAGATATTACTGGTTTTGGCTTGCTAGGACACCTTGTTGAGATGGTGAGAGCCTCTGAGGTAGACGTGGTTATAGATTTAGATGCAGTACCGCTGATGGATGGCGCAATTGATACTGTTAAAGACGGTATACTCTCCTCTCTTCAGCCACAAAATGTTAGATTGCGCAGGGCGATATCAAATATAGAAGAAGCTGGTAAAGATCCGCGATATCCGTTGCTGTTTGATCCTCAGACAGCTGGCGGGCTCCTTGCTAGTGTCCCGAAAGATAAGGCGACTACATGTGTCGATAGTCTCAGAAAATTAGGCTATGCGAGTACTGCGATCATTGGTGAAGTGCTCGATCAATCTGAAAAGCTAGAGCCTATTACCGTGAAACTGTGATCTTTTTTAGTAAAGCCTGCCACGCCTGAGTTTCTCGCGATTGTTTGAAAAAACCCTGTCTTTTGATTATTTGGACAGTTAATCGTTTTAGAAACCTCGGATCCTGCTCCATTTTATCTAATAAGCATGCCAGGGCCTCTGTATTACGAGTACAAAAGTAACCACCATAGTCTGCACCCAGTAGACCAATATTCCCGTCTATTTTTGATGCTATTATTGGTATGCCAGCCATAATTGCTTCCGAAACGACATTGGCTCCCCCTTCCATTATTGAGCTTATGACCATCGCTTTACTAGTGCTCAACTGGCGTCGTACACGCCAAGAGGGGACATCCCCAAGTGAGAAAAATCGGGGATTGTGGCGTTGTTCCTTTTGCACTGCGTGAAGCCATTTTTTGTCATGTGCTTTTCCTAGGTGAATGATTCGAATTTTAGAATTCGGTTGAATAAACTTTGTTGCATATGCAGCACGCAGGGGATCCTTTTCATCTCTCAAATGTCCAATTACACAGATATCAAATGTTTTTTTAGAGGGCCTTTTTGGAAAGGGTAGTGGTTTGGCTGATTGATAAATAGTTGTCAGTTTCTTGGTATACTTTTTTGGGATGGCGTCTCCCACTAAATCATGAAGGCAAACCAAGGCGGTCGCGTTCTGCATAGAGTCTAAAGTTTCTTTAGGGTGGCTATGCTGAAAACTATAGATATCGGTCCCGGACAATAACACTATGAGGGGGTGTTTAGGATATTTGACTGAAAATGCTTTTATTGATTTATGTGACCTCCAAGCATGAACAGCTATCATGACGTCGGCGCCTACCCCATCGTCTTCTTCCGAAATTTTGACTTTATGACCAAGAGATTTAAGAATGCGACCCCAACGCACCGCAGTAGTTCTATTACCAGAGCGGGATTTTTTTCCGGCCGGTGTTACGAGACTAATTTTCAAAATTAGCTCTCAGACAGGTAATATCGAGGCATCAGCCTCAAAGTATTCCCCTTGGCGAAAACAAAATGCGGGACGTAGTCTTCTGGTTGTCTTTACCTCTACATTACTGTTGTCTTTTAGGGTCCATTCTCCAGTTTCGTCATGAAGTACGGAAATATCTGCCGTGCGGCCGATACCAAGAGTTCCAAGTTCATGTGCCATACCTATCATCTCAGCGCATTTAGATGAAACCATTGGTATGGTATCTTCCATTGCAACCCCTAAAGCCATGAGTTCCGTCATGGCATGACACATGCTAAACTGTGCCTGCCCGGCAAAAAGGTGCATCTCGTCGTCAGGGTGTTCGTCGGGTGTGCCAGCTTCTGCGGGTACATGAGTATTATATCCATGCATATCAGCCCCGACCGTAGTCGGCAAAACGTTTGCATCAAGGACAGCGCGCGCCATGTCAAAGCTGAAATGCGATCCGTGTCCTATGTCGATAAGGACACCTTTATCGATAGCTTCATTAACGATAGGGTGAAGTTTCCCTTCCTTATTGACAAATCCACCTGGGTGTCTTGTAAACGGATGAGCGAGAATGTCACCTTTCTCGATGAGGGCTACAATCTCTGGTAAACGAGCGTCCATATCAACATCAATTCCACCTTCCGTAGGCCAAAGTTCCCCGAGATGAATGTATACGGGGATACCCGCTTCTCGAGAAGCCTCCTTTGCTAATTCAAGTGTTTCAAGTCCCCAACGAGATATACCCCCCGGTTCGGCATGTGCCTTGATACCTTTAACGATATCCGTATTTGCTCTGGCAGCCTTGGCACAGGCCTTCACATCTATACCGCCGGGTCCATAAAGGTATGGATAATAATGGCCTTCTAGGCCTCCTACGGTATAAATAGAAATAAAAGCTAACACGTTCGTTTTAGCCGGATTAGAGATAAAGTTTCTAAAACCTGGGAAGGTCATACAGCTCGGCCCGCCTTGATCAATCACTGTCGTGACCCCCGACCGTACACCTACGAGATCTGGGTTTAAGCCAAATCGGCCACTAACATGTTCAAAAACATGGGCATGGGTGTCAATCATCCCTGGAATAACCAACTTTCCCTTTGCGTCTATTACCTTAGAATTTTTATCCGCTAGTGAATTTTGGATGGCTGCTATCTTATTATCCTTAATACCTACATCAAGTTTTCCATCAATTTTATTTGCGGGGTCGATCACCCGGCCGCCAGAAATTATGGTATCAAATTTTTTTTCCATTTTAGCCCCTAGAAAGTGTTTTACTCTCGATGATGACAAAAGTTCTTGTATGCGGATAATGAACTCCATAGCTCTGGTGATCAACAGTGATAAAAAAATATTAAGGACTCCTATGAAACCAGTATTAAATGGCGGTATCGGCAAGTCTGTAATTCGAAAGGAAGATGAACGGTATTTAAAGGGGCAAGGAGAATTTGTCGCTGATATTAAGCGATTTGGTATGCTGGAAGTAGCTTTTGTTAGAAGTCCCATCGCCCATGGAACAAATATCCGTCTATCTAAGCCCGAAGGAAAGGAAGAGAGTGTTTTTGTTGATACCGATCTAATAGGGGTTTCCCCTATCAAGGCCGACTCCGGATTGAAGGGTTTCAAGTCTTCACTGCAGCCCATATTGGCAGGAAAGAAAGTTCGATACGTAGGCGAGTTACTTGCAGCTTGCGTTGCGGAAACGCGCGGCGAGGCAGAGGATTTGGTAAACGAAGTGAGGGTAGAGATAGATCCGCTGCCAGTTGTGTCCAATATGTTGGAATCAAGGTCCAAGGATGCCCCTAAAATTCATGAGCACTGGTATGACAATATTTTTCTCGAGACCTTTTTCGAGTCAGAAGAAAAGTTGGATGAGCTCAAACAAAATGCAAAAGCCTCTGTTACAAGGAGTTTCAGTACAGCGCGCCAATCAATGGCACCAATTGAGGGTCGCGGCGTGGTTGCAGAATGGGACCGAAGACTTGAATTGTTGACGCTAACGAGCTCGACCCAAATGCCTCATATCGTTAGGTCTGGACTGGCTGAATGTCTTGGGCTTGATGAGGGTCAAGTAAGAGTAATTGCCCCAGATGTCGGAGGTGGTTTTGGATATAAAGGTATATTACTGCCAGAAGAAGTTGCGTTGTCATGGATCGCTATCAAGTTAAATAGGCCAGTTTGTTGGATTGAAGATCGTCGCGAACAATTAAGCGCTAATGCCAACTGTCGTGAGCATCATTATGAAATAACAGCTTATGCAGCAGCGGATGGAAAGATATTGGGTGTTGAATGTGAGGCCACGGTGGATGCCGGTGCATATTCTGCTTATCCGTTTTCTGCTTGCCTGGAGGCAGCACAGATAGCCAGTATTTTGCCTGGACCATACGATTTTAA
>DEBE01000001.1:0-1479 GCA_002348425.1 Alphaproteobacteria bacterium UBA2964
CCTGTATGATGTTGGAACAGATCTGTTTGCTAAAGTCTCAAGACGCATGACGGTTTTTATTCAAAATGCATTCCAACTTGATGAAGCCGCTGCAAAGCATTTGCAAAAGGCGATGTTCCTAAAATACGGAACAACAATGCGCGGTCTTATGGTCGAGCATGATATGGATCCCGAAGAATTTCTACATTTTGTTCACGATATAGATGTAAGTGATCTTGAACCAGACCCTGTATTGGAGAAGTTACTAGGGGGCTTACCAGGAAGGCGTTTGATTTTTACCAATGGATCCGTTCCTCATGCTCAGAGAGTTACAAAACAATTAGGCATAGACCATCTCTTCGAAGGTGTTTTTGACATTGTAGCAGCTAAATTTGTCCCAAAGCCGGATCCAACTATTTATGAGCTAATGGTAAATAAGTACCGTGTCGACACACAAACGTCAGTCATGATAGATGATATGGCGAAGAACCTAATTCCTGCAGCAAACCTTGGAATAAGCACCGTCTGGCTCAGACACGACAAAGAATGGTCCGCTAAAGATTTTTCAGCAGAACACATTGATGAAGAAATAGACGACCTAAAAAGCTGGTTGGCAACTGTTTGAGAATTTTTGTTTATTGGTGTTCTTGCTTGACACTATTTCGTTTGAAAAGCATTTTTCATTCTCTAATCGTAGTCAGGATAGATAAAAGGATTAAAAAATGGGTGATAGCCAATTGGAGTCCACAATAGATAAGGCTTGGGAAGATCGTGAATCTATCACAAGCGCCACTTCTGGTGAAATAAGAGATGCTGTGGAAGCGGCTTTAGAGTCTATGGACTCAGGTAAGGAGCGCGTGGCTTCGCCACTAGGCGACCACAAATGGAGGGTAAACCAATGGCTAAAGAAAGCTGTCCTATTATCCTTTAGGCTCAACGATATGGAGATGATTTCAGGTGGTCCTGGTGACAATCAAAGGGGTGCATCGGCTTGGTGGGATAAGGTACCGTCAAAGTTCTCAGGTTGGTCAGATGAGCAGTTTAAAAGTTCGGGGCTCCGAGCTGTGCCAAATTGTGTTGTTCGCCGTTCCGCATACATAGCACCTGGCGTCGTTTTAATGCCAAGTTTTGTCAATTTAGGTGCCTATGTAGACAGTGGAACAATGGTTGATACCTGGGCGACGATTGGGTCATGCGCTCAAGTGGGCAAAAATTGTCATATATCTGGGGGTGCAGGCATAGCTGGCGTATTGGAGCCTATGCAAGCGGATCCCGTTATAATAGAGGATAACTGCTTCATAGGGGCACGATCCGAAGTGGCAGAAGGCGTCATTGTTGAGACCGGATCTGTACTGAGTATGGGAGTGTATATTGGTGCATCAACGAAAATTATTAACAGAGAAACAGGTGAGATCACGATGGGTAGAGTGCCTGCATACTCAGTAGTAGTACCAGGGGCGATGCCAGGGAAGCCGTTGCCGGATGGCTCTCCAGGGCCAT
>DEBE01000001.1:1542-2709 GCA_002348425.1 Alphaproteobacteria bacterium UBA2964
ATCTGGGGGTGCAGGCATAGCTGGTGTATTGGAGCCTATGCAGGCTGATCCCGTAATAATAGAGGATAACTGCTTCATAGGGGCACGATCTGAAGTGGCAGAAGGCGTCATAGTTGAGACCGGATCTGTACTGAGTATGGGAGTGTATATTGGCGCATCAACGAAAATTATTAACAGAGAAACAGGTGAGATTACGATGGGTAGAGTACCTGCATACTCAGTAGTAGTACCAGGGGCGATGCCAGGGAAGCCGCTGCCGGATGGCTCTCCAGGGCCATCACTCTATTGTGCTGTAATTGTGAAGCAGGTAGATGAACAAACACGTACCAAAACATCAATAAATGAGCTCCTGCGCGATTAAATGTCAACAGTAGATATTGATGTAATAAATCCCGTTGAGCTTAGCCAGAGGCTCATTCGTTGTCCAAGCGTAACGCCCCATGAAGGTGGCGCACTAGATGAACTCCAGAGTGTGTTAGAGGGAATAGGTTTTCATTGCCAGCGATTACTTTTTTCGGAGGAGGGAACGCCTGACGTCGATAACTTGTATGCCCGGTTGGGCGATATGCGACCAAATTTCTGTTTCGCGGGGCACTCGGATGTTGTGCCTCCCGGGGATAGAGATGGGTGGGGTGAGGACCCGTTTTCAGGCGTCATCATAGATGGAAAACTCTTTGGTCGTGGGTCATCAGACATGAAATCTGCGATAGCGAGTTTTGTTTCTGCTGCGCATAGGTACATATTGAAAGTTGATGAAGAACTACCTGGTTCAATTAGTTTATTAATCACTGGTGATGAAGAAGGACCTGCGATAAATGGGACAACCAAAGTTCTTGATTGGATGTCAAATAATAATGAAGTGATTGATGCTTGTATTGTAGGTGAGCCAACTAACCCTGATTATCTTGGGCAAATGATAAAAATTGGCAGAAGAGGAAGCTTTACCGGTTGGCTCACTGTTACAGGCGTCCAGGGACACACAGCCTATCCCCATTTAGCTGAAAACCCTCTGTCTAAGTTAGTGAAAATGTTGGAACCACTGGCGGAAGAGCAACTGGACCAGGGTACTGAATATTTTCCACCTACCACTGCAGCGATATCGTCAATTGATACCGGTAATAGCGCTTCAAATGTAATACCACAAAAAGTGACGGCAAGTTTCAACAT
>DEBE01000025.1 GCA_002348425.1 Alphaproteobacteria bacterium UBA2964
GGCTGTATGCCAGAGGGTTAATTTTGGGCCGATTGAATTGAGAAGTTCGTTGATATGAGACGCGTTGATTTCAACATTCAATGGACAAACTACTGCACCTACGCGCCATATACTCATCCATATTATCATTTTTTCGAGGTTCTCATCAGATAACAGGCCAATTCTATCTCCCTTCTTGATCCCTAGGGATACAAGGTATCTTGCGATGGATTCGACGTTTTGTGCTAGTGACCCCCAACTAATAGAGCGATCCTGCTCTAAGTCATAAAGTGCAATTTTCTCAGGTTGGGTCGTGCTGTATTCATTTAGTACGCTGCGGATAGATTTGAAGGGTATGTCTAGGTCCGGTTGTTTAAATTGGTATGTCACGAGGTCCTCGATTAATAGAATGAATAAGAAACATTGTTTTCAGCATGACTAGTGACGTCAAGAGGGATGACGTCTGAATGTTTCTCTTTGCCAACATTACTTATAGGGATACCATGCCCTTGAGTGCCGGGGTAACCATGACTTTTCGTTAGAGACAAAAATTAGGTATCGAAAGTGGGCTTTAAAAAAAGACCAGCTAAAGGACATAGTAGAAACAAAAGAAGTTTTTTAACGCGTGGCCTAAGGTCAAAAAATCGAACAGAAAACTTAATTGCAGCGCTAGATCTTGGGTCTAATAACTGCCGTCTTTTAATAGCGCGGCCTAAAAAAAACGGTTTTAAAATTGTTGATGGATTTTCAAAAATTGTCAGATTGGGAGAGAGTGTTTCTTCTTCGCGTGAACTTTCTAGTTCTGCTATGGAAAGAACCATGAAAGCTTTAAGTGTATGTGCAGAATTAATTGTTAAATATGATGTAAAATACGGACGATATGTGGCTACGGAAGCCTGTCGTGCTTCCATTAACGGCGAAAAATTTTTATCGCGCGTTGAAAAAGAAATTGGTATAACACTGGAAATAATTCCATCTCATGAAGAAGCGGAATTGACCCTTATCGGTTGCCGCACATTACTTGATAATTCGTGTGCTTACGCTCTAGTTTTTGATGTTGGAGGAGGTAGTACAGAAATATCCTGGGTCCGGTTAGGAAGTAATGTTAATCCAGAAATTATTGACACGATATCCTTACCTTATGGCGTTGTGAACCTTACCGAAACTTACGGGACACCAGAGATTTCAAGTAAACAATATGAAATATTGGTAGGATTGATAAAGAATTCTATCGAACCGTTTGAAAAGAAACATTCCATAAAAACAAAGATAAAAGCCGGTAAGGTCTCTATGCTTGGGACTGCTGGTACTGTAACTACAATAGCCGCTGTTCAAATGGGCCTGAAATTTTATGATCGGGCACTGATAGACGGCTCTTGGCTAGATTTGTCCTCTATCCGAAATATTTGTGAGAATCTTGTTAATTCAAATTTCGTGAAGAGAGCTTCTTATCCTTGTATAGGAAAAAATAGAGCGGAATTGGTAGTAGCAGGTTGCGGAATACTCAAAGCAATTTGCGAAACTTGGCAAGCTAGCCGTTTGAGGGTAGCAGATCGTGGGGTCAGAGAAGGTATTTTAACTAAATTGTCTGAGCTAGCCATAGCATTAGAAGATACAAGTGTTAATAAAAGTTACCAGTGTTCTGTGGCACAATTGCTCGTGCCGAAAACTAAGAGGCAGAATAGAAAACATGGCTCCAAGTAGAATTGTTAAAAAAGCTTCGCGTGGATTGTCGGTTAAACTTAAAACGGCTAAGGGTCGTAAGATTTCATCTACTAGGTGGCTCCAGAGACAACTAAATGATCCTTACGTCAGATCAGCAAAGGTGGCAGGTTATAGGTCCCGTTCGGCATGGAAATTAGTTGAACTTGATGACCAATTTAAGATCTTTTGGCCAGGTTGTCGCATACTAGACTTGGGGGCGGCGCCCGGAGGCTGGACACAGGTTTCTGTTGATAAAAGCGGGAATAAAGGAATGGTATTCGCCGTCGATAAGCTTTCTATAGACCCGATTCCCGGAGTAAAATGTTTGAAACTAGATATGAAAGGGGAAGGAAGTCTAAAAGTTGTTAAAAAATTTTGCGGAGATAAAATTGATATAGTCCTTAGCGATATGGCGGCTGCAACGACGGGACATCGACAAACAGATCATATCCGAACGATTGCTCTCTGCGAAATAGCTGTTGAAATCGCAAAAGAAATACTAGTGGAAGGAGGAATATTGATTGTTAAGGTATTTGATGGTGGCACAGAAACATCCCTATTAACTGATTTGAAAAGATCTTTTCAAAAAGTTAAACATTATAAGCCGCCTGCTAGTCGTAAAGGGTCACCTGAAATTTATTTAGTAGCACAGGGCTTCAATATTTAGGCACGGAGGAAACTTGTTCAATGTAGAAACTTGGGATTCTTTCATCATTTGTGTATGATCCCGATCCATCTTCCGCAGGGGACACTAATGCATATCACCGAGGCTTTCACTTTTGATGATATATTACTTGTTCCTGCTGCGTCTGAGATATTACCATCAGAGGCTGTACTTAATAGCAAGTTGACACGAGAACTCGATCTTAAAATTCCAATTGTTTCTGCGGCTATGGATACGGTGACTGAGAGCGCACTTGCCATAGCTATGGCACAGGCAGGCGGTATTGGAGTTGTCCATAAGAATTTAACAATAGAAGAACAAGCGGACGAGGTTCGGAAAGTAAAAAAGTTTGAATCGGGGATGGTAATTAATCCGGTCACAATTTCGCCCGAAAAAACACTTTCTGATGCGTTGTCTCTGATGATGGATAACCAAATATCAGGGATTCCGGTGGTAGAAGAAATTAGCAAAAAACTCGTGGGTATTCTGACCAATAGGGACGTACGATTTGCTACTAATGACTCACAACCAGTTAGTGAATTAATGACCAAAGAAAACTTGGTCAGTGTTGATGATAGTATAGATATGGAAGAGGCTAAACGTCTTCTCCATCAATACCGAATAGAAAAACTCTTGGTAACGGACAAAGACTATCGTTGTATTGGGTTAATAACAGTAAAGGATATTGAAAAGGCCCAACGTCACCCTGACGCTAATAAAGACGAAAAAGGACGTTTACGTGTAGCGGCTGCGACTGGTGTAGGTGAAGATGGTTTTGAACGAGCAAAGGCATTAATTGACGCTAGTGTTGATGTTATTGTGGTGGATACCGCTCATGGGCATTCAAAAGGTGTTCAAGAGGCGGTGCAGCGAATAAAAAGACTTTCCAATCGGACGCAGCTAATTGCCGGAAATATTGCAACTGCTGAAGGAGCAAAAGCGTTGATTGATTGCGGGGCAGATGCCGTAAAAATTGGTATTGGCCCTGGATCTATTTGCACGACACGTGTAGTGGCCGGAGTTGGCGTCCCTCAGTTCTCTGCAATATTGGAAGCTTCTGAAGAATGTCATAAACATGAGGTCCCTACAATTGCTGATGGCGGAATAAAATATCCTGGCGATATAGCAAAAGCGATTGCCGCTGGAGCAGATTGTGTAATGATTGGCTCATTATTGGCCGGTACGGATGAAGCGCCGGGGGAGGTTTTTCTTTATCAAGGCCGTTCTTACAAATCTTATCGGGGTATGGGTTCTTTGGGTGCTATGGCACGAGGTTCGGCTGACCGGTATTTTCAACAAGAAGTCTCTGATACCCTTAAACTTGTTCCCGAAGGAATTGAAGGACAAGTGCCCTATAAGGGTCCTGTGGGAAGTATAATACATCAGATGGTTGGAGGGTTGAGGGCTTCAATGGGGTATACCGGTAATTCGAACATCAAAAATATGCAAACGAACTGTAAGTTTCGTCGATCTACTGAAGCCGGTCGCAGAGAAAGCCATGTACACGATGTCACGATTACACGCGAGGCTCCCAATTATCGTAAGGGCGACTAATGCGGGAAAGTCTGAATGTATGTTCGAATTTTGAAAATTGAGAATCAATTTAATGGATGATTTAGTGTTAATTCTCGATTTTGGTTCTCAAGTGACTCAACTTATTGCACGAAGAGTTAGAGAGAGCGGTGTTTATTGTGAAATACACCCTTTTAATATTTCAGAAAAGTTAATTAAGAAATTACAACCGAAGGGGATAATTTTTTCTGGTGGGCCCGCTTCTGTGACAGTTACAGCGGGTCCAAAGGCCGACGAAGGAATTTTACGGCTAGGTGTCCCAATTTTAGGAATTTGCTACGGACAACAAACAATTTGCGAACAATTAGGTGGGAAGGTTGAATCTTCTGAGCATAAGGAGTTCGGCCGGGCTGAGTTAAGAATTACTGACGACTGTGTTTTATTTAGTGGTTTGTGGAAAATAGGTGAAACACAACAGGTTTGGATGAGCCATGGTGATTCTGTTGTGGAATTACCAGATGGTTTTCGCTCTGTAGCAGTAAGTGATCATGCTCCTCATGCTGTTATTGCTGACGATGTTAGAAAGTTTTATGCTGTACAGTTTCATCCGGAGGTTATGCATACAGTAGGAGGGAAGGACTTACTTCGCAATTTTACTCACCGGGTGGCAGGGTGTGCCGGTGACTGGACGATGTCTGCATTCCGTTCTCGTGCGATTAATAAGATCCGCGAGCAGGTTGGAGATGGGAAAGTAATTTGCGGTTTGTCTGGAGGTGTGGATTCTTCAGTGACTGCTGTGTTAATACATGAAGCAATAGGAGCTCAGCTGCACTGTGTTTTTGTAGATACAGGTTTACTTCGTTTAGGAGAAGCAGAGGAAGTTGTTCGAGTGTTCCGTGATAACTACAATATACCCTTGCTCCATCATGATGCGTCCGAATTATTTCTTAAAAAACTCGATAAAGTAACAGACCCGGAGGCAAAAAGAAAAATAATTGGTGCAACTTTTATTGATGTATTTGAAGAAGAGGCTCAGAAAATTGGTGGAGCCAATTTTCTTGCTCAAGGCACGTTGTACCCTGATGTGATAGAGTCAGTTTCATTCACGGGAGGTCCAAGTGTTACAATTAAATCACATCATAATGTTGGTGGACTACCTGAACGAATGAATATGTCTTTAGTGGAACCATTGCGAGAATTATTCAAGGATGAGGTGCGGGAATTAGGGAAGGAGTTGGGTCTTCCAGACCAACTCGTAGGTCGACATCCGTTTCCGGGTCCCGGCTTGGCTATTCGGATGCCCGGGGAGATTACAAAAGATAGACTAGAAATTTTGAGGAAGGCTGACGAAATATATATAGATGAAATTCAAAAAGCGGGACTTTACGATGATATTTGGCAGGCATTTGCGGTTTTGTTACCTGTAAAGACAGTGGGTGTGATGGGGGACGCCCGTTCCTATGATTATGTCTGTGCTTTACGCGCGGTTACTTCGACAGATGGTATGACAGCTGATACTTACCCATTTGAACACCAATTTATTTCGAAAGTAGCTACCAGAATTATTAATGAGGTACGCGGTATTAATAGGGTTACATACGACATTACTTCAAAACCACCGGGAACAATTGAGTGGGAGTGATTATATACTTCTAAGTCATTGATAATAAATAATAAAATTGTTTCAAAGTGGTTTCGAACTAAAATAAAAACCAATAAAACCAATACCTTAGTTTTGTCAGTTTCAAAGATTATTCAAAGTAGGCGGATTATTGAATTAAATTAGTCCGCAAGAGTGCAATTCAACTTTTCTCTTCCCTAAATCCCAAATTTTAGTCAGACTTTCCCTGTGAGAAAACTGACCGCCAATATCTGCTGGTGATTGCTCTGCTTCTTGGAAGTGCGGGGGTGCTATAGGTGCACTATTGATATATTGTGAAAAAGTCACCCTCGACTTAATTCTGCGAAACGAGAAGATATAGCATGTCGGAAAATACTCCAATTCAAACTATTATCATCCAGCAAGATACCAAATTTGGACTCTGGGGGGTTATCGTAGGATTTGTTGGTGTTTTTGCCATATCTTTCATCTTATCTCCTCTCGCGTTCATTTTGGGTTTTATAGGAGTATGTAAGGGACAAATTTTTACTGGATTGATAGCAATCGTATTTTCAGTGATCGGTATTCTAACCTCAGTTGTTATTATGGGTCTCATTGGATTAAGTGCTTTTGCACTAATGCCGTTTTAAGCACAAGACCTTGCCCGAGAATGTGTCCGTAAGAAATACAAAGCGTGTTGAGAAAGGCGCCTAGGAACTACTTATTTACTATAATCCCTGGTGATTCAAACTAGATTTAAAGTAAAAATAAGTTATTGAAATTAAACGGTTATTTGAGGTATTTTCATTCAGTGGGAATTGATATTTTGCTTCATTAATTTTATTGATTTTGATTTATTTTGTTTTAGAGAATACTCTTCACTGAAGAAAGGAAGAAATTCTAGTGAAAAAATTTATTCCTTTTGTATTTGCGCTTGGGGCATTTTTCCATGGTTATACTGCATTTTCATTGAACCATTTTGTTTCTGCCCAGAGTTATAGAACGGCTCCGAATCTTTTTGGTGGAGGGACTACAACAAGGGGTCCCAGCGGA
>DEBE01000064.1 GCA_002348425.1 Alphaproteobacteria bacterium UBA2964
TTGAGAGCGGCAGGCGCCGTTATTTTGGGCAAAACTGTTACATGTGAATTCGCAGGTTCTCATCCTGGGCCAACAACCAACCCGCTTAACGCGAACCATACACCGGGCGGTTCATCAAGTGGTTCAGGTGCCGCTGTTTCCGACTACATGGTATTCGGAGCATTCGGTACTCAGACAGGGGGTTCTATTTTAAGGCCCGCAAGCTTTTGCGGTGCAGTAGGTTATAAGCCTACGTATAATGTCATAAACCGGGGGGGGCTAATGTTTGCTGCCGAGAATCTTGATACCATCGGTATCTTGGCTCGCTCTGTCGATGACGTTGATCTAATCATGACCGTTCTCCTGAACCGGCCTAGGTCAGCAGAGATAGCCCACAACCCCAAACCCCAGATAGGGTTGTGTCGTACTCATCATTGGGAATTGGCACAACCAGAAACAGTCAATGCCATTGAGGACACAGCACTCCAACTTGAGTCTGCAGGTGCAGCGATTTTAGATATTGATTTACCCTCATCTTTTGTCGAATTGAGCAGCGCCCGTAATACGCTGAATGATTTTGAACGGAGCCGGGTGATGGCTAGTCTATGGCGTGATAATCGAAATGAGTTGAGTGACAAAATTTCCAAGCAAATCCAGAATGGTATGACAATAACCTACTCAAAATATCGTGACGCTTTAACCCTTGCAAACCGTAGCCGTGAAGAGCTAAACGAAATTTTTGGTGACTGTGACTTCATTCTGGCGCCATCGGCAACAGGAGAGGCCCCTAAGGGGCTCGAATATACTGGAGATCCACAATTTCAGGGTTGCTGGACGATTTTACATGTTCCCACAATCTCCCTACCAACACATACAGGCCCTCATGATTTACCCGTTGGCATTCAACTTGTGGGCCGACGGTGGCAAGATGAAAAGTTACTCTCGTGGTCACGTTGGGTAATGAAGCAGTTAAAAAGCCAAGCATAGTTAGCCTGCTGCTATGAGGGCATTTCCTCCGACCTTTCCTCTCTTGAGTAGGCGCCTTTGATCTGATGGAAACTCTCTCCTTGCGTGCACCGTGCAACGATTATCCCAAATCACGTAATCACCTAGTCGCCACCTATGCTCGTAATCGGCACGCTCAACATAAGGAAATAATTCTGCAAGAAGTTCATCGCTTTCTGTTTCTGTAAAACCATCAATGGCCGCGGTCATTAGACGATCAAGATATAATGCTTTTCGTCCGGTTACTGGGTGTTGGATTACCACTGGCTGCCAGAAGTGCGGTATTTGGTCGAGACCCTCGCGACGAGGTTTAGTCCGAATTGTATAATCATAAACCTGCAATACCTTGCGCCCGGATATTATTTTCTTGAGCTTGTCAGGGAGAGCTTCATAAGCCTCATAACAATTACCAAACAAGGTATTACCGCCAGTGTAGGGTAATTCCACGGCATAAAGCCATGTTGCCTTGTCTGGAGCTTCAGTAAAGGAGTTATCGTGGTGAAACCACATTTCTCCATCACCCAGGGCACCAATAGGATTTCCATTTTTATCAACAATGTTGGAAACTTTTTGGATTTGAGTATCGTTATCTCCCCGCCGAGCCATCGGCATTGAGATTTTTGATGTATCTCCCAGCCAGGCCGCACTACTTTTCAGTTGTTCATCAGTCATACTTTGATCACGGAAAATCAGGATAAGATTCTGATGCCAAGCATCCAAAAGGATTGCTCTATCTGTCCTACCCATTGGGTCAGCCAATTTGACACCACAAACTTCAGCAGCCATTGTCTGACCTATAGGAATTATTTCAATTGACATGTCACAAACCTAATACCAGTAGAGTAAATGCACAATCTGGTCTTGCCGATAACTTTTGGCAATGCCATGCTGGATATACATTTGACTTAGGACTTATAAAGGATGGAACTTAAACGGCACGGACGATATGACTATTCCCCCATTACGGAGCGCCAGGCCTATGACTGGCCGGAGGGTAAAAGACTCGCATTTTATATTGGACTAAATATTGAGCATTTCAGCTTCGGAGAAGGCCTTGGGCATACGCCAACCAACCCCGGCGTCCAACCTGATGTTCGAAACTACGCTTGGAGAGATTACGGTTTACGCGTCGGTTTCTGGAGGATCTTAGAGTTGTTGGATGAGTTTAACCTTCCGGCTTCCCACCTAATGAACTCCTCTATCTATGATTACGCACCTCAAATACCCCAGCGCATCCGAGAACGTGGTGATGAATTTATTGGACACGGCATAACAAATTCAGAACAGCAGGGAGACTATTCAGAGGATACGGAACGCGATTTAATCCAAAAAGCAACAAATGCGTTTAAAATATTTGAAAATAATGGCCCGGGAGGTTGGATGGGCCCCTGGATCTCTGAAAGTCAATTTACACCTGACCTTCTTCAGGAAGAGGGATATCGTTTCATAATGGATTGGTCTTGTGACGATCAACCTGCCTGGATGCGCACTCGCAATGGTCGTTTACTGATGATACCCTACCACATCGAAATTAATGACTCTCCTGCTCAACTTTCACGTCGTCACACCGCGAATCAATTTACCGAGATAGTGTGCGGACATTTTGATGAACAAATTCTCCAATGCAAAAAACAACCAATCGTCTTTTCTCTTGCACTTCATACCTTCGTTGTAGGACAACCCTATAGATTGGCTGGGTTAAGAGACATCCTTAACTATATTGTGAACCATAAAGATGCAGATCAGGTATGGTTCACGAGGCCTGGTGAGATTTATGACCACATCAAAAAACTTCCAAAGGGAACAGTACCAGGCGACCTAGATTAATCAAACACCCTGAGAAGCTGCTATAAGCGGATCCCACTCGATATCTTCATCACGCACAGCGCCAATCAGTTCCGATATCTCCTTAATACCACGGTTGTCGCACCATTCTTCCAAATCGTCTATGATCGTAGTGAGAGCTGTTGGGTTACGAAAACCGGCATAGCCTATACCGACACCCGAGGCTCCAGCGAGCATGTATTCTACTACATCCTCAGCCTTAGTTACCCCGCCAATACCGATCACCGGAACGCTACACTCTTTTGCCACTTGGTAAACCATCCGCATGACGATGGGCTTTAATGCTGGGGAAACAAGGCCGCCAAACTTATTACCCAACGCAGGGCGGAAATTGTCTGTTCTAATTTTCAAGCTGAGAAAAGTGTTACATAACACAAGTGCATCCGCACCTGCTTCCTCTGCCGCGATCGCAATCGAGACAATATCGCCAGCATTAGGAGATAGCTTAGCCCATACGGGTTTGTCAGTCGCCTGCCGTATACCCTCCATCACCATCTTTGTATGCTCTGAATGCATTGAAAAATTACCGCCACTCGGCGCTTTTGTTGGGCATGAAATGTTAACTTCTACTACATCAACCCCATCAACACTCAGGTCACGGCTCATCGCCGCAAAATCTTCGGCCGTATCAGCTGAAACACTTACGATAAGCGGTGGCTCCCACTTATTATATTCAGGAACAATGTTTTCTAGAAAATAATCGATCCCTTTCCCGGGCAAGCCGATCGATTGAATGATACCTGCCTCCGTCTCAGCCATGCGTGGCGTAGGATTGCCGAGACGAGGCTCACGACAGATTGTTTTAGCTACTAGCCCACCAAGCCTATTTAGATCAATGACATCTCCATAATCCCATGAGAATGCTCCTGAAGCAGGCATAATTGGGTTCTTAAGTGTTACATCGCCAATTTTTACGGAGAGATCTACCATCCAACTGCCTCCTGCATATCAAAACAAGGTCCTTCACGACAAACGCGTCGTAGAGTTTGCACACCGTCTACTTCAAAAGTTCGCATACATATGTAGCAAGCTCCTAGGCCGCAAGCCATATTTTGTTCCATTGCAACCTGACCCGGTATTGTATGGGTTTTACCCAGCCTTTTCATTAGCGTGAGCAACCTATTTGACCCACAGGTAAAAAAGGCATCAGCTTTCTGGTCTTCAATGAGACCTTCCAGAACTTTTTCCACATTTTCAACATTACTAGTATTGTCAGTATCTAAAACTTCGATCACTGTTGCACCCAGTTCTTCAAAAAGGTCGCGCGACATAACAACTCCAGGATTACGAGCACTAAGGATCGCCGTCACACCGACATCATTCTCTGCAGCCAGCTGAGATAATGGAGCCAGTGTCGCTAACCCTACACCCCGGCCAAGAACGACAATATTGCTCCAGTTGTCTTCAAGCCAGAAACCCACACCAAGAGGACCTACAATATTGAATTCCTCTCCCTTTTCGAGCATTGCCATGCCCTGCGTTCCGCGCCCTTCTTCTTTGTAGAGAAACTCTAATTGTTTTTGCTTCTGATCAACTCGATAAATACTCATTGGACGGCGCATCCACACTTCCGCTCCATCAGGTGTCGGACATAAAAGATGAAAAAACTGACCGGCCTTCGCCTTCAAGGCGCGATCCGGCACCTCAACAACCATCTTAAGGTACTCTTCATTCACATACTCGTTTGAAATCACCATTGAAATGAACTCACCGGTGGGTTTATCCGGATATGGATCATTTTCACCGATACGGATCGGCTTTGCCGAGTAATTCTGCTCTGGTGTAAGATCTGTCATTTTTAGAGCCTATTCCTGTAATTTGGCTGCTTTATAGCAATCTTTTGTAACAAAATAAATACTTTTTCCATTTTTGTTACAAAAGATAAACGCTTGATTTTTGACCAAATAATAAGGTGATGTTGATACGATAATTCTCATACCCAGTCGCAAATAAAGGGAAATCTGATCCATGAAAGAAACTTGAATCAAATAGAACAGCCCGATTTCGCCGATAAGGTATTATAATTTTCTGATCTTCGTTACCCTTTAAAAACTTCCTGATTTCTTTTTGATCTTCCCCATAATCTCGGATAGCCCAGTCGTTTGGCGGCGGTTTAGTATAAACTTGAAGACCACTCCGCCCAGGACTCAGATTAGCATGATCCGGAGTAATCCAAAAATTAAGACTTACCGCTGCATCATCTGCATGTAGTTCTATCGGTTTTTTTCCTGAGAGCCCTTTAAATGCCCAAGCTTGAGTCAGCGGGCGATTTCCTAAAATTTCTGGGAGTTTTTCCCGAAGATTATCCGCTATCTGTAAAAGTAACGGACTCGCCAGCCCGTCTTCCAAATATGCAGCCAGAAAACCAGGAATGTGCCCAAAATCAAACCAAATTGTGCTGTTTAATAGATATTGCGTCAATCTTCTTAAAGCTTCACTTGTGAGGAAATTATCAAACCAAGCGACACCGGGCGTAGTTTCTTTAAATGACTCATATATCGCATCAGCAGAAACGTCATTGTTTAGAGCAGAAACCTGCACCTCTGCAGCGTCGTCAACAAAATTTGGATAATTGTAGGTCCCACCGAATGACTCTAGTTGGCCATTTTCTAAAGATACGGCTTCATGATCGTTGGTCGGCCATTTTATGGATTTGATTGCTACTTCATATGCTCTAACTAATGACAACAAACGTTCGTTATCTCTTTTGTTTGAAGCAAGATAACGAAACTGCTCAATATCATGAACAATTTTAGCCCTAGTAGTCGTTACCAGCGAATAATCTGGAACGCCCACCCGATTATCACCACGTCTCAGATCCATTGTGCGTGCGAAAAAATCTAGGGCTTGATCTCGTTGACCTAGTTCTAGATACAAACGACCAAGAGCGAGCTGAGCATTGTAATGTTCAGGATTAATAGTAATCACCTTCTTTAAAGTCCTTACCGCTTCATCATGACGCTGAGACTGTTGCAAGGCCTTTGCTAAACTCCAATAAGCGGGTTCATATTCTGGGTCAAAAATTACTGCTTTTTGAAAACACTCTATTCCTTCGTTTATACGACTTGTTTTTATTAACAGGACCCCAAGATTATGGAGGACCGCTGGATAATCTTGCCGCTCCTCAAGAATTTTTCTATACGCCTGCTCCGCTTTTGCAAGATTACCCCCCTCGTGGTCTTTTAAAGCTAAAGCAGCACGATCAACCAAATTGCTAATAGTCATTTGATAACTCAGCTTGATTGTCGTGCAATTAACTGGCGTAAAAAATTTGCGGCATCTGCTCCTCTTAAAGCCCGACACCAAAGATCTTGAACTGTACGCTGGTGCAAGACCAAGGCCTCAGGGGCTGAGGTAATCATCGCTATCCCTCCGTGCACATTGGGTTGTTCACCAAGTCTGAATGGACTCATTGCTAGCACTTTTCGATCTGACTGACGGAAAATTTGAAAGCTAGTATGGGGCAAAGTACCGGGTATAATGCCAATCTGGACAGCTATTGGTTCAGCTTCCATCATCATTATAAGGTGCTGAGCTTCGGCGAGTGCGCGCGCACGACGATCATCTTTAACATCGTCAGGCAAATCAAGTTTTCCAATAAGACCATTTTGTAAAAACCGTTCTATCTCCGCCCCTGATATCAGGTTGAGGATACCCGGACGGCGCTCTCTATAGGTATCTTTGCGCTTTTGCAGGATTGGCATCAATTCAGCTACCTGTTCGAGAGCTCTATCGCGCTCTTTTTCTTCTTCTGGAATACTCTCACTCAGACAAACTTCAAGTGTCTGATCAAAGCCGTCGGATGCCAGAAGGAATGAAATTGGCCCCGCTAGCACAACAATATGTTCAGTGGTTGATTCGATTTGTCTTAGCCTTTCGAAAAAGGCTACCGCTGAAGATATGTACTCAACACCCACTCCCATTAAAGTTGGTATGGAAACATCTAATAAGTCGGCAAGCCTTTCTAAGGTCTCAACTTTGGCGACGTCTCCTTTTTCGAACCTATATAGTGCTGTTCTTGATATTCCAATCCGCCTAGAGATTTCATCTGCACTAAGTCCTGATGCTAACCGAAAAGCTTTTAATCGGTCACCAATATCGTCAAAACGTATACTCATGCAGCATTGCGACCTTTCCCCTCGTTAATCGCTTCCAAAATATCAGAAGGTTTTAACGGAGCCCTTGTTAGATGAACCTCGAAAGGCCCAAGTGCATCTTCTACGGCAGAAATTATAGCTGACGGCGCTGGCACAACACCACACTCCCCGACACCCTTAACCCCCAACGGATTTAGAGGTGACGGTGATTCATGATGAATAATATCAATTTTTGGCATTTCGGTTGAAGAAATTAAGAGATATTCGGCGAAATTAGTTGTTACTGGCTGAGCACTTTCATCATATCCCATCCACTCAAACAAAGTGTTACCTATGCCATGTGCTGTCCCGCCTTGCACCTGCCCATCTACAATCATTGGATTAATTATGGTTCCGCTATCGTGAGAAATGACGTAATTGAGAACTTTCACACCACCGGTTTCAATATCAACCTCGACCTCTGCTACTGCGGTACCGCACGCAAATGCCAAATTATCCAACACCACATGCTCCGTTGCCTCCATGCCCGGTTCTATACCTCCCGGCAGAGCATAGCCGGGCGTTCCGGCTACAGCATGCGCAACTTGCCCTAGTGTTACCTTCATATCAGGGACACCCCTGACATGTATCATACCATTTTCAATTTCCAGGTCTTCCTCGGAAGCTTCAAGCATGTGAGCGGCAACCTTAAGTGCTTTATCGCGTACTTTTTCAGCGGCAACATGCGCTGACGAACCTGCCACGACTGCAAGTCGACTATTTGATGTACCAATCCCTAGTGAAATTGTACCTGTATCGCCCGCAGTAACTGTAACATTTTCCATGTCACCACCAAATTTTTCGCCCACTATTTGTGCCATCATTGTGGCCGTGCCCTGACCTATAGCGGTACCGCCAGTGTAGACATGGATTATACCAGACGGGCCAATTCGCACGGTAACCGCTTCAAATGGACCACGGCCCGTTCCCTTAACATAGTTAGCCAAACCGATCCCGATATATCGCCCTTCTGAACGGGCATGCGACTGACGCATGGGAAATCCATACCAATCTGCCTTTTCCAAGGCGCTTTTTTGACACGCAGGATAATCTCCAGAGTCTAATAAGACCGGCATGCCTCCGCGTGTCTTGAGTGGTTTCTCATATGGCATTTTATCTCCAGAGATTAAATTCCGACTTCTAATTTCATCTCGCGGCAAACTGAGCTCATGCGCAACACGGTCTAGCAGCCTTTCCATAACAAACACGCCTTGAGGATGACCAGCACCCCTTACAGGAGTAACAGGCACCTTATTTGTTAATGCTAACTGTACGTGAGTGCTAAAGGCAGGTACTTCATAAGGTAGGGGTATTGTTTCAGCAGCGTTATAGGGCAAGTTGACACCGCGTGCTGTGAAAGCGCCATGGTCATGAATAACAGCACTCTTAATACCTAAAATTTTTCCATCCCCGTCAACCGCAATTTCCGCTTCCCAATATTGGTCCCGTTCTTGGGTTGTCGTAATAAAATGCTCCCGCCGATCCTCAATCCATTTTATGGGCCGATTTATCATCCTTGTCGCCAGGGTCAATACAATATCCTCTTGGTAGACAACCAACTTAGGACCAAACCCCCCTCCAACATCGGGAGTAATAACACGTAATTGATTTTCATTATGGCCCGTCATATCTGTATAGGTTGTTTTCAAAGAATGTGGCATTTGGGTTGATGTCCACAAAGTTACTTCATCCAACGCATCTTCAAATTTTGCCACACAACCACGACATTCTATTGAGTGCGAGCCACCTCGATGAATCCACAGGGATTCCGAAAACTTGTGTGCCGCGGAGGAAAATGCCCCATCAATATCACCGTAGGTCATATTGAATTCCGCCAGAATGTTATGCTCAGCATCTCGATGAGCAACGGGAGCACCAGTTTGCACGGCATCACGGCAATCCGCCGAAACCGGCAAAGGATCGAAAATTACATCTATAAGTGTCGCAGCATCCTCGGCAATATAGCGGTTATCAGCAATTACAACGGCGATGGGTTCACCGACATAGGTTACTTCATCTGAAGCTAATGCTGGTCGATCTCGGTTCTGCTTGTAAGAGGGGCTTGGCATTCCAACGACCAAGCGTTCATTGACCAGAAAAGGTCGGATATCCGACATGGTAAAAACCGCATAGACCCCCGGTTTTTCCAAAGCCTTGTTTACGTCTATATTTTGGATAACCGCATGAGCAAACGGGCTGCGGACAAAGGTAGCATGCAGCAAATCCGGAAAATTTATATCGTCGATAAATTGTGCATGGCCTTGAAGCAAAGAGGGATCCTCAAGGCGCTTAGCGCGTGTTCCGAAAACTTTCCAAGCCATTGGGTGTTTATTCCTGTGTTAGATATTTCCAACTTCTAAAGCTAATTTATAAGAGACTAAGAATCTTTTGAATAGAATGGAAGAAGTATTAATTTCTTATGATACCGTGGCAAAAAAAATAGACACCAACCATAATGTTATAATATAACGTTTCTTAAGTTTTAGTACTTCGATTTTAACATACATATAGTGTCGTTTGCATGAATTTAAAATACATCCCTTTGATGGTCCCTGTCCTGATACTAACCAGCGCTTTAACCCGGCCTTCAGCCGCTATGGATGGCATAGTCGTAACGATTAAGCCAATTCACTCGCTTGTTTCATCAATCACAAAGGGCATTAGCAATCCGTACCTCATTTTACGCGGGGCAGCATCCCCACATACCTATAGTTTACGTCCTTCCGATGCAAAAAAAATTCATGGAGCTAAGCTTATATTTCTGATTGATGATAACCTCGAAAACTTTTTAGCGAAATCTTTAAAAACTCTTGGAAGAAAGGCGCGAATTGTAACCCTTTCCGAAACAAAGGGACTTACTGAGCTAAAGTATCGTTCATTAGAGGATATAACATCCAGCCATAAAGGCCACGATGACCAC
>DEBE01000071.1 GCA_002348425.1 Alphaproteobacteria bacterium UBA2964
GAACAAATAAATTGGTCGATGATCAGAAGCGTGTCAATGTTAGCTGGTCTAAAAATTTTTATATTGTAGAATAATAATTTAGATCATTGGGCTTAAGGTTATGAAGAAAGAAAAAACATTTCATAAGATCAAAATAGAGGAAGCGCCAACTCGTGCTTTGCCACTCGGGCGGGGTAAAGTTTTTGGTTGTGTTGATCCTTCGGTTGGTTCAAGGAACGTCGATGTGCATGTGAATGTAATTAAACCGGGAGCAAGTCGGGGAGAAATTCATTATCATAAAAACGCAGAAAATGTCTATATCGTGATGGAAGGGCAGTTGGAAGTTTGCATCGAGGGGGGTAGGCGTCACGTGCTAGATGTCGGAGAAGTCGGTTTTATACCACCCAATTTAATTCATACTGCCACTAATGCGCGTAAAGACATGACTTGCAAGATTATTGAAATTTACGCGCCTGCAGGAGATGATTTTCATGAAGTTGAAAATTGGCCAAATGGGGATCAACCCCCAGATAATAATTAGTCGTCGATAATAAAATCAAAATCTTCGCCTGCAGGTGAATAAATTTCGAAAATTTCGAAAATTGAATTGCTGACGTTTGTCAGAGAATGTTTTTGTCCTGCAGGTATATATATAACGTCATCTTCCCTGATGGTATAAGTTATACCTTCGACGACTAACTGGCCCTCGCCTTTTTTTACAATGTATACATTGTCAGCCTTTGAATGATGGTGGTAGCGACCTCCCGGTTCCTTTGGATCAAGGCGATTTAAATGTACATCAACCTTTTCTGCACCAATTCCTTTATTAATCAATCTTAATTGTGTGCCGCGATCACCTTTCATAGGAGTAATTGGTGCATCAGCAAGGTTTATAATTCGGAATTGAGGCATCTGGTTTTCTCTAAAATTTAGTAATAAATACAGTTAGATGTTGAAAGGAATGGGATATCACAACGGTTCCAATAAGAGCAGTGATACCTCCAATTAACAAATTAAATTTTTTGAATAAATCAATTCCCTTGCGGGCACTGGCCATTATAGGCCAAGCAATTACCGCCGATAAAATGCCCATACCAATTATTGAGCCAAAAGCAAATAAAATGATGTAAATAAGTGCTTGGATGATAGAGGTTTCTTGGCTTAAGGAGAGCAAGAGTAAGGCTGCTGATCCTGCTAGACCATGCATTGTACCAATTAACAAAGCCCTAAATGGCATGTTCTGATGATGTTCGTGATTATGAACTGATTTTGTTGGGTCAGATTCGTTTTCATGACTATGAAAATGGATATGACTACCTCTATTAACGTGAGTATGCAGATGTACATGGATGCGGCCTCTCAAGACCCTCAAAATGACATCTAATCCGAGCCACAACAAAATCAAGCCCACAAAAAATTCAAGTAATCCAGCTATATTTTCTGGGAAAGGGATTTGAAAAACAATGATTAATATACATACGGTTAGCAACGTTGCTGCATGTCCGAGACCCCAAGCTAGCCCGGTTCTGATTGTTTCGCCAACAGATTGAGATCGGGTGGCAAGGGCAGCAACGGTTGCGACGTGATCAGCATCAAGTGCATGCCTAAGCCCGAGGAAAAACCCGATTATTAACGCAGAGAGTTCTGTCATTTAAATGCAATTATTCCTGACCAGGGCCAGTAAAAAGAAGCGATTTTATAATTAATGGGACAACCTGTGTATCAGGCATAAATTCTCCAATATCAACAAAATCGAAGTCGCGTAGTTGAACGTTGTCCACTGAAATCACTTCGCCTTCAACGTTCAGCTCTTTAACGAGAATATTTCCGATGGTACGCCCTGCATCTCCGTCCATCATAATTACAACAGGTAGGTCGGGATCTGCCACAGTCCTTGGAAGTCCCTGATAAATACCTTTTGCTAGTGCGTAAAGTCTAGCATGAAGAGGGTCACCTCCCCACCTAAAAGCGATAGCTACCCTATCTTCGCCTTCTACCATGTCCAGTCTTTTAAGGGCATCAGAAATTTTATTTGAAACATCATTCGCGGTAAATTCGCCTGATAAATCGATATCTAGACTAGCCACCGGAACATTCCTGACAGGTAGTTTCTCTTTTTCCGATAAGAAAATTGTATTTCCGCTTACTTGTACTGTGAATTGAGAGGCCCCAACCACGGTAGCTCTTATTCCGTGACCAGGGTCGTAAACCTTTTCCGGTATACGTTTGTCAGCCAGCGCATGGCGTAAATCGTGGGCTATTGACTTTCCGAGGTCACCTCGGTCCTCTTCTTCACGACGATAAATATATTCAGAAACCCCACCAGAAAATGTTATACCGTCGATCGCGGGTTCTGTTGGCAATGTTTCAGTTAGTAGGAGAGCCTTGCAAAGTTTGTCGTCGGGTTGACGTGTAGCATAGGCGACTATGACATCTGTCATTCTACCTACAATTTTCTTTTGGTCTTCAGACGATAAGTTTTCCCCAAGCCTCAAGGAGATACCTAAATCCTCTGCCACTTGTTCTGCTGGACCTTCGATACGCGTCATATTTCCATTGGAGTCAAAGGCAATTAAGCGTCCGCCAACAGCAAATGCAGATGTTGCTATCAAGCGGCCACCGTGACATAGACCCAATTTGACCGTACCGCCCCCAATATCGATATTAAGGATAGTCTGATGATTTTGTCTCGAGAGAGCGACGGCTCCAGACCCATTGGCAGCCATTAATGCCTCCAGGTTGTGTCCAGCGGATGCGCAGACAAATTTCCCGGACTCTTCCGCGAATAAATCTGCTATTGCTCGCGCGTTATTTCTTTTAAGGGCCTCTCCTGTCAGGATAACCGCACCTGTATCAATGTCCTCTGGTGTGAGTGCGGCATCCTTGTATGCATTACCAAAAAATTCTTTTAGTTCTTCAGCGTCAATAGTGTAATCCGGACGATAAGGTGTAAGCAGTATTGGAGACCGCCACAATACCTGACGATTTACGACAACGAACCGACTTGATAACCCTTCAGCAAGACGCTGGAGATGGACCTTTGAAAACATTAGGTGAGATGTTGAAGATCCAACGTCAACGCCCACTGTTGTCAATTCAACGTTGTCTTGTTTCCAGATGGTATCAGCAAGGTCCTGCTCTTGCTCGGGTGTCATGCTGATGTGTTCAAATCCTAAATCGTGCACGTCCATAGCCTCTTTCTCAATAAAATTTAATATTTTCTAATTATCGACAGTCCTAAAAAAAACGCTTGTGCGGGTTTTGCTTTTTAATCTTGCGGGAAAGGAAGGTGATTAAACTTTTCTTTCATCCGTTTCCGTAAATCGTCACTCACATCTACAACTTGGGGAAAGGTTCCCTTGAGATATTGGTCGTAAGGTATACAAGCATCAATCAGTATTCGACTGTTGAAATTTCCCGGTTGTACGAGCGGGTCACGACCCGAGGCCCAAGCTTTCTGAATCGTATCAATGTCAACAATTGGGTCGAACCGGGTGCTCATGGCCCAGAGCACCTGATCCAGGTCGCCCGCGTCTATATCGTCATCAACCACCACGGTCCATTTTCCAGCATAAGCTCCACCCTGACAATTGGATGCAACGTGCAGAACGTTTCGGGCGTGACCGGGGTAGCGTTGCCTTATCTGAATTGCGGTAAATCTCGTTGCTGGTCCACCCTCATGGTTCCAAACCCCTTTTATATCTGGGAGGCCGCATGCTTCCAGTGAACGCCAAATTTCTGCTGCACCAGCAATACCTTTTAGCAACCCTGTTTCATCAACCGGCTTGTGTTGCGGCGCGCAGCAAATGATAGGATTATTCCGGTGCAGTATAGTTTTTATTTCGACATAAGCGCGTGGTACCGAGTCATCTGAGTAATATCCCATCCACTCACCAAAAGGACCTTCTTGTTTTACCTTTCCCGGCTTTGCTACACCCTCAATGGCAATCTCGGCGTCTGCGGGTATGGGAAAACCAGTGTAAGGTCCAGTGATACATTCTATGGCTTCTCCTCGGAGGCCACCGGCGAAATCCAACTCGCAAATTCCATCTGGTAGTGGGCTCGCAGAGAGCATGTAAAGCAATGGGTCTTCGCCAACCAGGATAACAAATTTACATTCTTCATTTCGTTCAAAATATTTATCTCTATGAATTCTGCCATGCTTTCCTTCGGTGATTTGACAGCCAATAGTTTTTGCATCGTACACCTGGTTACGATACGTGCCGACGTTATAGGAACCGTTGTCGGGATCTTTTGAAATTACACAGTTAGCTGTTCCTATGTAGCGAGCTTGATCTTTTTCGTGGTGTCTTGGTACGGGGAATTTTAAAACGTCGATATCATCACCTGTCATTACGTTTTCCATGACAGGCCCAGTTTCAACCATTTTAGGAGGGATTAATTTCAGGTTTTGCATTCGGTCGTAATATTGCTGGACAATGTCCACTTTACGATCGAAAGCCAAAGGCAAACCTAGCGTCAACGCTACTCGCTTAATAGAAGATAGAGATCCATATAACGTACGATACCCTGACTCGTAATCTGGAATATTATCAAAAAGTAGGGCAGGGGCATTACCACGACTTTTTTCTGTCATCATCTGCGTAATACTTCCCATCTCAGCATCCCAGCTAGCGTTGTCCACGCGAAGTAATTCGCCAAATCCATCAACCTTTTCAATCCAGTCTCTTAAGCCCCGATACCCTGCATGGTCATTTGTCAAAGCTGTTCCTGATGTATCATCCATCTTTTTCTCCGTTAGCTCACAATTCCAACCCGAAATACTAAGAGCTTTGTCATAAAAAATACATTGAATTTGTCTATTTGTATCAGAGGTTTTACACCAGCAGCTGATACGATGCTAGGGGACAAAAAAATCTATGTGACATTTTTCGATGTATACTAAAAAATCTATGTGATATTTTTCGATGTATACTAATTGTCTCCTGCACATTGACTTTGGGCGAGGTGATCTATTGAATCCGCGCCATTACTAAAGATACTAATTTAAAATGAGAGGGAGGCCGATGAGACACAAGGATAAAGTGGTAATCGTCACGGGCGCGGGACGAAATATTGGAGAGGAAACTGCTAAATTATTTGTAAAAGAAGGTGCCAAAGTGGCGGTTGTTGACTTAGATGACCGTGGTGAGGGTGTAGCCGATGCAATTAATGATTCTAGTCCGGGTCAAGCGATCTTTATAAAAGCAAATGTTGCTGATGAAGATTCTGTTAAAAATTTGGTAGCAGATACAGTAAGTGCTTTTGGTCGAATAGATACCCTTATAAACAACGTTGCAATTTCGGATAATTTAACAATCCGGGAATGTTCATTAGCTGATTTTCAAAAAACAATCGACGTTACGCTCACTAGTCAATTTTTGACATGTAAATACGTTGGAGAGCAGATGATTGAGCAAGGTGATGGAGGAGCCATCGTTAATATCGGTTCCACCTCAGGATTTAAAGGTCGTGATAGTGCCGTTGCCTATTGCGCCGCCAAGGGTGGCGTAGCGAACCTCGTTCGCGCAATAGCTTCACAATATGCACAGTATGGAATTAGGGTTAATTCCGTAGTACCAAATCGGATTGGATCTCCGGTAGGGAAGCAAGAGTTTGATCCGGGACGTTATGTTACAAACATGCTGCACAGGCCTGGATTACCAGAAGAGCTGGCGGCAGCCGTTAACTTCATGGCAAGTGATGAAGCATCATTCATCTACGGCGAAAACTTATTCGTTGATGGAGGTTATAGCGCAATGATGGATGGATCATAGGGCATCATTGAATATAATCAATTTTTGAGGCGGTATGTTTCTGGTCGGATAATCCGATGAAAAATATCGCCTCTTTTTTTCAAACCCTTCCGGCTACAGCACGGGGTGGTATATGGATGTGCCTCGCCTGTATTTCTTTTGCTCTTATGGCCTTGTGTGTCAGAATAATAGCGTCTGATATTCCCCCAATTGAAATAGGTTTCTTTCGCGCATTCTTCGCACTCTTACTGATGGTTCCGTATGCCATAAAAATTGGTCCAGGTATTTGGAAATCTAAAAACCATAAGGCCTTTATTGCGAGAGGCATGACCGGGGCAGGATTTGTAATGTTCTTTTTCCCTGGTGTTGCGTTAATTGAAATCGCTGATGCGCAAGCTCTGACGTTTACTACGCCATTGTTTGGAATGGTTTTAGCCATGATGTTTCTTGGTGAAACGTTCCGTATAAACCGTGTTTTTGCCTTAGTAACAGGGTTTGCGGGTGCCATTATAATTATTAGACCCGGTCTTGAGACAATTAGTGTTGGCGCGATCCTTGTCCTCTGCTCTGCGCTTTGCGCTTCTGGAAGTGGTACACTTTTAAAATATGCCACGAGGTCTGACCCGCCAGATAAGGTAGTTTTCTTTCATGCAATATATATGACACCATTGATTTTTGTTGGAGCCCTTTTTGATTGGCAATGGCCGAATTTATGGGAGCTCTTAATGATGCTTATAATCGCAATATTTGCTACCCTTAATCAAAGGTGTTTAGGTCGAGCTTTTGCCTCAACGGATGCTACAGCTGTTTTTCCGTTTCTATTTCTGCGTCTCCCGTTTGGAGCGGCGCTTGGTTTTACTTTTTTCCAGGAAATCCCAACCTTATGGGTTTGGGGCGGCGGCCTAGTAATATTTGGATCCGCGTTCTACCTTGCGAGGTCTGATTCCTCAAACAAAAACCCCTCTGTTTAAACCGCAATACTAGAGGAAAAGTGAAGGTAAATGTTCGGGCTCATACCACATCACAGGGACTATCTCATTAAACATAATCAGCAGGAAGGCGGTCGCCCCAAGAGTATATATTACTATTAGTTTCCAGCTGTATTTACCCCAAATTCTTAAATACAAAATAACAAAAAGGAGCAAAGTAGGAAATTGTCCTATAATTAGTGTCAATATGAATATACCCAGAAGCCAAGATAGAAAGTAGAGACTTTTAAGGACATATTCCTTTTCAACGCCAACTACATCAGATGCGGCAGTACCGGCCTTGATTGCGGACACACCTTTAAGATCGTAAAATAAAGCACCAAATGCTAACAGCAGCCCCGTAATCGCGACTGTCTGCGGAAAGACCTTGGGCGAAAAAGTCCACGGTACAGCCTCGTAAAAGCAATATGCAAATATGGCAATCAGTAACGCTGCGATAGGCCAAGATGCAGGCGGGCAGTCTTTTCCACCCTCTTCTACAACCATTGAAGCTCCTTCTGCTTGAGCAGAGGGGTCGTTTTCCTTTGCAGCTTGTTCAGCTCTTTTTTTTCTCTGATTTCGCACTGCATAGATAACTGTTATTACTGTCAACGCGATTATTATCAGGACAATAGGCCTAGTAAATGATCCCCAACCGTGAACCTGCATGGAGAGGTTCATAGCCTCTTCCATAATTTTTCCAAGTACGAAACCCAATACTATTGGGGGTCTTGGCCAGCCTCCCAACTTCATGAAATATCCAATGAAGCCGAAGACGAGTAAAACGATCCAGTTTCCAAGGGTGCCATTACCCACCCAAGCCCCCATGAAAACGACCAACATGATAGCGGGCAAAATCATATGGCCTTGCAGGTAGGTGATTTTTGAAGCTTGACTTCCCCAAAGGAGCAACGCTACGGCTCCTGCGACATTTGCAAGGACCAAGGTCCAGACCAGAGTAAAGGTTATATTAAGCTTGTCGGTGAGCATCTGGGGCCCGGGTTCCAACCCCTGTATAAAGAAGGCGCTCAGCAAAATTGCCATTGAAGCGCTGCCGGGTATGGCAAAAGCAATTGTTGGGAGCAAAGCGCCGCCTTTCATAGCATTATTGGCCGCCTCAGGGGCGATCACTCCACGCACATCTCCTTTACCAAAGTTTTCATTATTTTTCTCACTCTGCGCGGCATGTCCATAAGCTACCCAGTCTACTATTGAGCCACCAAGGCCCGGCAACATACCGACATATACGCCGATTACAGTACATCTAAGACCTAGCCACCAGTTTTTTGCGGCGTCCTTCATGCCATTTACTATTCCACCCGTAGCCACTTCTTCACGTTGAACACGAGATATTGATGTGTTTCGTACCGCCAGCTCAAGTACTTCTGGGATCGCAAATAGTCCGAGCACGTAGGGGACAATAGGTAATCCCTCTAGTAGAAAGTTTTGTTCAAACCAGTAACGTCTCACTCCCCCAAATTCGGCAAAGCCAATACATGCCAGCATCAAACCGAAACAGGCAGCTGCAGTTCCTTTAAAAATTGACTTGCCACTTAGCGATGCGACCATTGTTAAGCCCAGCACTGCCATAGCAAAGAGCTCAGGTTCTGAAAAAGCTAGAATTATAGGGCGGACAATTGGGATCGATATTGCAAGAAAGACAGCGCCAATCACTCCACCAATCATAGATACGGTATATGCTGCGCCTAAAGCTCTTGATGCTTCACCCCGTTGCGCCATTGGGTATCCATCTAGAATTGTAGCCTGTGATGCCGCTGTTCCGGGAATTCCTAAAAGGACAGATGAAAGTGTATCGGCTGTGGTAGTCACTGCGTACATGCCGAGGATGAAGGCAAAAGCTACATTGGGCTCCATACCGAATGTGAAAGGCAGAATTATAGCCATACCTACCAAACCACCGAGGCCCGGTACGGCACCGAAAAACATACCAATAGCCACTCCTAGCAGCATATATCCGGGTGCTGGCCAAACGAGGACTAGTCTTAGTCCATCAAGGATGGCTTCCATAAATGTCATCGGATCGAACCTTTTAAAACCGAAAAACTGGGAGCGTTCAAAAGAACGCTCCCACAGAGATTTATTTGATAACTACTAAAAAGTTGTCAGACTATTTTCTGGCCTTGTCAGCATAGTTTAGTAGCCACTTTTGAAGCTTCGGATCTACATTGACAATAGTCTTTACATATTTTTGAGCCTCGGCACCACTTTTTCCGATATACATACTACCGTTCACCTTTTGATACTCAGCTAAGAACTTTTTGTCCTTAGTTGTTTGATCCCAGGCTTTTCGCATAATTTTTACCGCTTTTGGATTAGTTCCTTTGCGGAAAACTATTATACGCAGCATCTCACGTGTTGCAGCAATAGTCCTGATAGAATTCCATATATTTGCGGAAGGTCTTTTACCTTTCCCGAATTTTGCCTCGTAAACAGTCTGGAAACTTGGAATATTTTTGGCGACGGACGGTGAATGCAGGATGCTATTATTTGGCCCCGGTGTGCCAACGTGCCAAACCGGCACAGAAACTCCCGGTTTGATTAGCTGTCCGACTACCCGGCCATAATATCCTGCAAGAGAGTCAGCAGTCATATCTAGCTCGTTTTTAAGAATAGCAGCGCGGATTTTGCCGCCGGACTTATAACCTGTCACATGTTTAAGTGGAATACCCAAAGCTTCAAAAAATAGTCTTGTTCGCAAATCTTTACTACTGGTTGGTCCGTGACCTCCGGTGCGGATCTTGTGATCTGTATTGAGGAGGTCTTTCCAACTTTTGATTGTCTTTCCAGGAATGGCATCTTTTCTGATATGTGAAATTGTTTGCTGTCCTATCGCTCCTACATAGTGAAACGCTGCTAGGTCAGCTCTTAATTCGGGCGCTCGCATTACTTGTCCCATAATCGGAATAGTAAACACCCCCATCATATATCCATTTGTTTTTCCGGCTTCCGCTAAAAAATTTGCGCCAACACTGCCGCCTGCACCCGAAACATGTCTAAATACTAGACGTGGATTTCCAGGGATATATTTTTTCATATGGCGCATTACCATGCGTCCTTGAATGTCAGTGTTGCCCCCGGCACTATAATTAATAATTATGTTTACCCGCTTGCCCTTGTAAAATTGAGCGTCTGCGGGGGCATTAATTCCTATGGCTGTAGCGGCTACTGCCATCAATCCTAAAGCCGAATGTTTTAAAATACTCATTCTAGAGAACCTCCCTCTATACCTATTAATAATATACTGTTCTGATACTTCACTAAAGCATCATTGTATCTAAGGCGTAACAAATCAACAAATTTTGTACTCCCCCAATTTAAAGGCTACGACAAGCTAAAATGTCATGCAAGGGGTTACACCTCTAAGTTTTTTGATAAATTGAGTTTCTTGCTTATTATTTTCAGAAGTTTTCTAAGTTTGGTGCTTGTGGGTTTCCTCCCATGCATTGTCTGAGAAGAGGTGAAGGTGGGTCTGCAAAACCCCATCGGTCTGGTCCTTTAACCCTTTGGGCCCATTCTTCGGGGGTTCCGGTTTTATAGGTATTATCGTCAACCTGTTCGACCTCTGCAGTATATTCCACAACCATGCCATTGGGTTCAAAAAAATAACCAAATACATTATTGCCGGGACCATGGCGGCCCACACCCCATTGGACTGGGAAACCTTTTTGTTTCATTCTTCCAGATCCACACATTAAAGCGTCAAAGTCTGGGACTTCAAAAGCCGCATGATTAAGAGAAGCGCCCTGAGAATGAGCAAAAGCGACACTGTGGTGATCCGGGCTACATCGAATAAAATTCATTCGTTCGGTGCGGTCACTCACTCGGAAACCCAATATATCGCGAAAAAACTCAGTTTGATCTTCTACTTTGGTTGAATTGAGAACGACGTGACTTAGTTTAAATGGGCGGTCACTTTCCATACTCGTATCCGCATGAACAGCTACGTCCGAGCTTATCGCATATTGAATGCCATCGCGGTCCCTAAATCCAAAGCCATAACCGCCCCCTGGGCCTTCAATAACTGCTGGATTATGTTTGATTTCAATACCTAAGCCCCTCAGTTTATCGTGAAAAGAATCTACAGTTGTCTTATCGGTGGCGGCAAAATTTATACGTTTTACACCCGGGGCTGCCCCCTCTTGTAATACAACAATATGGTGTTCTGAGCCGCTTGCCCGAAAAAAATGCTCATTTTTAATTTCTGCTATTTTTTCCAGACCCCAACATTCTTCATAGAAACGGCTCGTTTTTGATAGATCGGGTACATTATACTCTATGCTTCTCAAGCCTGTTACTCGTGGTGCTTTCATGTCGTCCTCGATTTAGATATCTATTATTTATTATTGGATTATCTAAAACTAATACTCTGGCGATAAACTGCCAAGTAAGTTTATTTTGTTTTTGAGAACGGAGAAGTTTAAATTTTATCAAGCCCATTCCCTTTTCCTAAAGTCGCTGGTTAAATATAATAGAAAATTTGTCATCCTTTAATTGGTGAATAGGAAAATAAAATGAAACTTTGCCGTTTTGATGAAGATAGGCTTGGGGTTGTGGTTGATGGAAGCATCCGGGATATCACGGACATCCAATCGGAAATCCGAGATAAAGCAGCTTACGACATGAAAGGGGATGCTGTTGTAGCGGCTTTACCAGAGTACCGGGAACGGATGGAAGTGGCTGCTAATTCGGCTCCGGAAATTGCAGTCTCGGACGTAAAACTGTTGCCCCCGATAGCGCGTCAGTGCAAGACGATGGCGGCGCCGGTCAATTATGAAGCCCATGTGGCTGAGATGGCTGCTCAGCCGCACATCACTGGAGAAGATAAGGGACCAAGGCGTCCCTCGGGTATTCAGAATCAAGGTATTTTTCTCAAAGCGAATTCGGCGGTAGTCGGCCCTTCAGAGGGTGTTGCAATCCGGTTTCCTGATCGACGCAATGATCACGAGGTTGAGTTCGTAATTATTATTGGGAAGACAGGAAGTCGAATTAAACGAGAAGACGCAATGGATTATGTCGCTGGTTACACTTTAGGTCTTGATATGACGGTAAGGGGCATAGAAGATCGAAGCTTTCGTAAATCTTGTGATGGGTATGCACCAGTCGGACCTTGGATGGTTACAGCAGATGAAATTCCAGATCCGGGGAACGTACCCTTTACTGTTCATCTGAATGGAAAACTGCAGCAAGATGCACATACCCGTGATCTGATTTTTGACGTTCCGCGTTTAATCGAATTCGCGTCAGAGTTTTATACTATACACCCCGGCGATTACCTTTTTACAGGGTCTCCGCCAGGAGTGAGTGAGGTTCATCCTGGGGACGTTATGCACTGTGCCTGTGACCTAATTGGAGATATGTCCGTTGCGGTGCGCGCTGCGGAATGAAAGCCGCCCTTTATGAAAGGTTTGGACCACCAAACGTTCTGGGATATGAGGACATAAAGGATCCGACTGCTGGAACGCAGGAAATTGTTGTTAAAGTTCATGCGGTTACAGTAAATAGGGTGCTTGATTGCGCTGTTCGCGCTGGAGAACAGTCCCAGCGTGGAGTAGTCTTGCCCCATGTTGGCGGAGTCGATCCAGCGGGTATCGTTGTAGAGGTCGGGGATGATGTTTACAATGTTCGAGTTGGAGATAGGGTCGGCTTGTTATCTCGGATCCCTTGTTTGGAGTGTGCGAGATGCCGAGCTCGGGAGTTCAAAAAATGCACCAATAGCCGAATGTTGGGTGTCGGGTGCTGGGGAGGGGCCGCTGAACTGGTAAAAGTACCAGCATCAGTGGCTGTTAAACTACCTAAAAATCTTGAATTTGCAGAAGCTGCAGCGGTTTTACGCCATGGGCCGATGGCTCACCACCTATTGTTTGATGTGGGCGATTTAAAAGAAGGCGAGACAGTTCTAGTAATGGGTGCAGCCGGAGGGCTTGGACTGACAGGAATACAGATCGCGAAGGCCGCAGGCGCGACAGTAATCGCGGCTGCCGGGTCAGACAAGAGAGTGGAGGTGGGGTGTAAGTATGGAGCCGATTTTGGTATTAACTATGCTAAGGAAGACCTCACCGAAGTTGTCGAAAATTATATGCGTGGCGAAGGTATCCATTTGGTTTTTGAAAATATTTCCAACCCTAAAACATGGCCGAAAGCATTAAAATGTTTACGTAAACACGGTCGTTTAGTAACTGCAGGAGCACATGGTGGAGGCAAAGTAGAGCTCGATTGTGCTTTTTTATACCATCAAAATATTCGGATTTTTGGTAGTACTGGTAATACAGATAAAAATGTTAATGATACAGTGACTTTGGCTGCTGCTGGAAAATTGAAGGCGAAGATTGAAAAAGTATTTCCGCTCAGTGAAGCGGTGGCAGCTCACGAAATGATGGAACGTGAGATTCTTTCGGGTAAAATAATTCTAGATCCATCCGCAGGATAATTGCTAACTTTTTTCATATGACATTTTTTTGGCGCGGCTTTCAAATAATGTGGGGTCTGCATTTAGACCGTGTCCTAAAGATAACCGATTCATCATGTTAAAACGAGCGCAAATCCATATTGCGTCAGCGAGTGCTTCTTCGTTCCAACCAGATTGATAAACGGCGTCAGCATCGGCTTGAACCATCTTCGATGGCTCTAGGGTAAGCTTCCTAACAAAACGGAGAATTGGTTTGAGTTTGTCATCAACAGGCGCTAACTCAATATCATCTATTAAAATCTCAAAAACATTTTCCTCAACGCCGTGCTCGCGCGCGATTGCGGCATGTCCACCATAACAGTAGTCGCAGGCATTTAGAGCAGAAGTGTAGGCGGCTATGAGTTCACGGTCGCCGATAGTGAAATTGGATGTTCCCCGCATGACCGCCTCAGAGAATTTTCCAAATCCCTCTCGATGGCCAGGTTTAATTTTAAAAAGATCTCCAATACCAGCGTCGGGGGCTAAGGAAGGGAAAAAAGGCATCTTTATATCCTTTCAATTTACGAACAGGGAATTGGCTATTAGGGTATATGAGATAAAAAATTCTGTCTTAAATTTTTTTTTAATTTTATTGTATCAGGCTGTTTTTTTATAAGTAATACCTGTGTCGCGGTTGGGTAAAAAAAAGTCTCTATCAGATTTAAGGATAGTCAAGATGTGGCCAAGAGTGTTGATTTAAACAGAGAAAAGGTTGGGGCTCTAAAGAGCGCAGGCCTCCATTCCGGAAATGCATAAATTGTTGAAGTGAGGGATACAATGAGTGGTCAGCTAAATAATAAGGTTGCAGTAATCACAGGAGGAGCAAGAGGCCTTGGCGCAGCCTACGCCATGGCATTTTCGAAAGAGGGTGCAAAGGTTTGTATATCTGATGTTCTGGATACTTCAAAAAATGTGAAGGAGATTACTGAAAATGGCGGTGATGTGATTGGATTGCCATGTGATGTCACGGATTTGTCCTCATGTCATTCGATGGTGGAAAAAGTGGCTGATAGATTCGGCGGCATAGATATACTTGTTAATAACGCAGCCATGTTTGTTGATTTGCCGAGGCGTACCTTCCTAGATATAGGGTCCGAGGAGTGGAACAATGTTATGGCGGTCAATGTTCGAGGAAGTTTCAACTGCAGCAAGGCCATTGTTCCAGAGCTCCGGCGACGCGGAGGGGGCTCGATAATCAATATATCTTCTAGCACGGCATTAAAAGGTATTCCTTATACTTTGCATTATGTCACCTCAAAAGGGGCTATCATCGCCATGACGCGAGCTCTAGCCCGCGAACTCGGAGATGATAATATACGAGTAAATTCTCTGGCACCTGGTTTAACAATGAGTGAAGCAGTTGCCGCAGCTGATAATACTTTTGCGCCCTATAACGAGGCGTCTTTAAGAGGCCGGGCATTAAAGCGGGAGCAATTGCCCAAAGATTTAATTGGCGCGGCTATTTTTTTAGCTTCTGATGGAAGTAGCTTTATGACAGGACAAACTCTAGTAGTTGATGGTGGGGACGTTACGAACTAGCGTTGTATTAAATTTCTGAGGGCACAATGAGTCGGTGGGACAAAGCAGAAGTTACGGGCGGTAACATGCCTATATATATTGGTGAGCCGTCTGGTTTCGGCCCACATCCTGTAATTATCTTAACTTTTCATCGTGGAGGGATGGATAGTTTTACAATTGAGAGCGCTGATCGGCTGGGCTCCGCCGGCTTTCTCACCCTAGCCCCTGATTTTTATCATCGCCATAAAAATCTGGAGGCAGAGGATGCAGTAAAATTCCGTTCAGACATGGAAGTTATTATTGATATCAAGGCTACGGTAAGATTTGCAGGGTCACTGAAGGGAGCAGATATATCTCGTATGGCTATTATGGGGCACTGCATGGGCGGCCGAACGGCATTTCTTGGAGCTTGTGCGCTACCTGAAATTTTTAAGTTGTGTATACCATTTTATAGTGGAGGCGTTTTTTCGTCATGGGGGGATGGTTCTAGTGTCTTCGATCAATTTTCGAAACTAAAATGTGATGTTTTTGGCTTTTATGGTAATGATGATAAAAATCCTTCTCCAGAAGATGTTGACAGGCTTGACGCTCGACTGACGGAACTTGGCGTCACACACAAGTTTTTCCGCTACGATGGGGCCGGCCACGCCTTTCAAAATACCTTGAATAACGATAATTTTCGTCTTTCTCAGTCAGAGGATGCATGGAAAAAAGTACTACAAACTCTTACTAAAAAATTTATGATTTAAGTTTTTTTAAAAATTCGTAACAGGGGGTTAAATCATGGTTGCCTATTTTATAGCTGACCAACAAGAGGTCACGGATCATGAGGTCATGAAAACCTATTCGGGAAAAGTTACTGAGACGATAGAACAATATGGTGGAAAGTTTGTTTGTCGTGGAGGTGATCCAGAGGTAATTGAGGGGCAATGGCCGGTAAGAAGAATAATTGTCTTGGAATTCCCTGATCGGGCAGCGCTTAAATCTTGGTATGATTCCCCTGAATATGCAGATCTTAAGGCAATGAGACTATCGAGTTCCCGATCTAATGTCCTTGCGCTAGATGGTATTTGATAAAAGTTTTTGATGACAGCATACTATATTACGCATAGGACATCAGACGGTGATACTGAGATCATGCGCCTTTATTCCTCAAAAGTGAATGCGACAATAGAAAAATATGGTGGAACAAAGATTGTTCGCTCAAGCATCATTAAAGTTATCGAGGGAAATTGGGATCCTGAAAGAATGACTATCATTGCCTTTCCTGATATGGAATCCTTAAAAAATTGGTATGAAAGTGACGAATATGCTGACTTGAAAGTCATGAGGCAAGCAGTAATGACGTCCAATGCTATCGCTGTTGAAGGATTATAACCGACGATGCTCTCGTCCAAACCACCAACGGACTAGAAATCCAAAAGCGGAGCCCGCAGCCATTACCAAAAATGCAAATGTCCAAGCCTCTTGGGAGTCTTTTCCTCCAGTTGCCTGTAAAGTCATTCCAATTGCTAAGGAGCCAAGTACACCTCCGAGAAAACCGACGCTAGCATGGACAGCCATTGTTGCGCCGCGTACCTCTGGTTCTGCTGTTACAACAGTGGCTGTGTTAATAGTTCCCGTATCTGAATAACTGGTCATTCCATAAGCGAGAGCAAGTATACCGATTACCCACAGCGGGGAGCCGGTTGTGAATGCGACAGCAACGCCTACGATAACGGCAATGAGCATACTTCCCCGAATAACCAATTCGCGCCCATACCTGACAGCCAACTCAGCACAAAACATTGATGCTGGAACTCCTATCAAGGCAATAAGCGTGGCGAGCCAAGTAACAGATATAAGGAAACTGCCTGGTTGCGCTGACTCAGCAAACACTAAAAAGGTGACTATCCATACCCTATTGGCAAACACCTCCCATAAATGTCCGAAGTAAGCAGTAATATTGATCATGACAGGACGATTGCGAAATACGCGTTTAAAATCCGCAAGCTGACCCTGAGTCCGCTCTGTAACTATTCCCCTTGGCAATACAATCATGCCGATGATTAAAGCAAAGCAGATCCCTATTCCTGCGACAAAAAATGCCAACTCCCATCCCCAATATTCTGTGACATAGCCTGCAGTTAAAATAGAGATGGCGGTCCCAATAGCGTAAACCGAGGTATAATAACCTGAGGCCTTGCTCCTTTCAGGTTCTTCGAGGCTGTCGACGAGGGCTTTAAGAGCTGGCATGTAAGTACCCGCCACTCCAACACCAGTTAGCATTCTAAATAATACACCTGTCCATAAGTCATGCGCTAAGCAAGCGAAACCGAAACATGACGCAGCTCCGACAAAACCGGAAAATATATATATTTTTTTTGGAATGATTCGATCGGTCAGTGTTACCAAAATCGGTACCGAGGTAACGTAGCCGATGAAAAATGCGCCACCCAGCAAGCCCCCCTCAGTTTCTGTCAGGTTCCACTCATTGAATAAAATAGGCAATACCGGCGTGATGGTCATAAACGCCATGGTATTGAGGACTAGACAGGTACAGCTAAAAAAAACAAGTAAACGAAAATCCATAATTTTTCCGGTCGGTGACATGAACTATATCTATACAGTTGAGATGCAGGTCCGTCATCTGGCAAAAGCTTGATTAAATGGGGTCGATTTTTTATCCAATTTGTTTTAAATCGGTTCCACGTCTTTTTATTAAAAAATTATACGAATTACTAAAATGGCTTTTAAAATACCTAAACCGAGAGAAATTTTTGAATTGACGATGGGGGATGGTGCTGTCGTCCGCGTCAGAATGCACGGTAACGCTAATGGCCCAAGAATTTTTCTTGGAAATGGAAATGGATTCGCGGCAGATGGTTATTTTCCATTTTGGCGATTGTTTGCAGAAGATTTTGAACTCGCTATTTTCGATTTTCGAAATCATGGCCAAAATCCCACGGCCGTTTCAGGCCTCCCGGGACATAATTACGCCCAAATGACCCTTGACCTAGAAAATATATTCCAATCTGTAAATCAAAGCCTGGGAAAAAAAACCAATATTGGTATTTTCCACTCCATGTCCGGGCGTACAGCAATGAAACACGCCTGTGAACTCGGTTTTAAATGGGACGCACTTGTTCTTTTTGACCCACCAAATGTTCCGCCGAAGGGCCATCGAGAATATAAGAGGATGGATATCTTCGAAGACCGGCTATATGAATGGGCCATGGGAAGGGTTCAACATTTCTCTGACCCTGAAGAGTTAGCGCGTCATTATAAAGAGACACGTGCACACGCGAGCTGGGTCGATGGTGCCCACGAGCTAATGGCACGCTGTGTGTTGCAAATAGATGAGCAAAACGGGGGTTGGAAGCTATCATGTCCCAGAGAATTTGAGGCTTCTATTTATATACAAGCAATGACACTGAATTTGTGGCCGAACGCGTCGGATATAGGCGGGCCGGTGAAGTTATTTGGTTGTGATCCAGAGGCAAAAGGTGCCCCCGGGCCTGCTTTTGCCAACAAGGCACTCGCAGAAGATGGGGGGTTTGACTATCAGACAATTTTAGGAACGGGACATCTGATGCAAATTCAAGAGCCTGAACAATGTCATGAGGGTGTCATAGAATTTTTAAAGAAAACAGGAATTCTCTAATTTAAATTATTTTAATTATATTTTAGGAGTGTTTTAAGTGCCCCAGTCAGTAAAAGTAGAACCCTATGTTGGTCAAAGTGTAGAAAGGGTTGAGGACAGCCGTCTTCTGACTGGAAGGGCAAGATTTGCTGATCATTACCCAGTGCCACGAGGGACACTTCATGCCGCTATCCTGCGTTCACCGCATGCGAGTGCAAAAATTGTTTCAATAGATGTTTCAAAAGCGGCTTCCCTGAGAGGTGTCAGCGCCGTCTACACAGGCGAGGATATCAAGGCAATTTCAGATCCCTTTTTAGTTATTGTTAAACAACCACTCAACGAATGGGCACTTGCTGTTGATCGTGTAAGATTTGTTGGGGAGGCGGTGGCTGTTGTGGTGGCCAGTGATCGTTATAAAGCTGAGGATGCACTCGATTTGATAGACGTCACCTACGATGTTTTGACCCCGATTATTGATGCAAGGGATGCAACCAAAGAATCAGCAACATTAGTTCATCAAGACGCTGGAACTAATGTAATGTCGGAGCGTAATTTTATTTATGGTGACCCTGAAAAGGCATTTCAGGAAGCCGATCGCACTTTCTCACTAGACTTGGAGTATCCGCGTAACTCGCTGACGCCCATCGAGGCTTTTGTTGCGATCGTAGAATATTTTCCTGATGATAACGTTTATGACGTGCTGTCGAATTTTCAGGGACCTTATACCGGGCATCCGGTGATGGCGCGATCTTTCCGAGTGCCGGAGAGTAATGTTCGGCTCAGAACTCCTGCAAATTCGGGTGGTAGTTTTGGCGTAAAACAAGCCGTGCTCCCTTATATAGTTTTAATGGGATTGTGTTCCAAGCTTACAGGAAAACCAGTTAAATGGGTTGAAGATCGGTTGGAGCATCTTACGGCGGCATCATCTGCACCCAATCGAGTAGTGACAATCGAGGCTGCTGTAAAAAATGACGGCGAAATGATTGGCATGCGGATTGATCAGCTCGATGATTATGGAGCTTATTTGCGTTCTCCGATGCCTGGACCACTTTATCGTATGCATGGTGCATTGAGTGGAGCCTATAAGGTGAAGAACCTCGATGTAACGAATAGATTAGTTATGACCAATAAAATTCCCGGCGGATTGGTGCGTGGTTTTGGTGGTCCACAAATGTATTTTGCCATCGAGAGGTTAATGCACAAAATTGCTGTAAAATTGGAATTGGACCCACTGGATGTAATTCGGAGAAATTTACTGGAGGCAGATATTTTTCCATACCAGACCCCAGCTGGAGCACTCTATGATTCCGGCAATTATCCTAGGGCCTTAGAGATTGCGGTAGAAAAAGGGGGTCTTGAAGAATTATTACAACGAAGAAAAAAAGCGCGTGCGTCAGGAAAGATATACGGTATCGGATATGCCGCAGTGGTTGAACCCGGTATGTCGAATATGGGGTATCTGAGCACGATTGTCCCGGTTGAGGAAAGGAGAAAAAAGGGTTCTCAAGATGGGGCTATTTCGATGGCGACTGTTAATGTTGATCCGCTCGGATCCGTCAGTGTTACCAGTGATACAACGCCACAGGGTCAGGGACATGGAACAGTTCTGTCTCAGATTGTTGCAGATCAATTGGGTCTTAGGCCCAAAGATATTCGTGTGAATGTTGAACATGATACACACAAGGACCCTTGGTCAATTGCGGCGGGTACATACTCATGTAGGTTTTCGCCTGGAACAGCTGTGGCGGCGCAAATGGCTGGCAAAAAGATTCGAGAAAAATTATCTAGGATCGCGGCTCAGCTTTTAAATGTACCAGCAGAACAAGTCGAGTTTGGTAATGGTCAAATTTTTGACCGAGAGAATGCAGATAATACTCTTAGTTTTCGACGAGTGGCAGGTGGCACGCATTGGTCGCCTGGCTTGTTGCCTGATGAAATGGACGCGGCACTTCGGGAAACTGCGGTTTGGTCACCTGATCAATTAACAACGCCGGACGAAAAAGACCGGGTCAATACATCATTAACCTACGGATTTGTTTTTGATTTTTGCGGCATCGAGATTGATCCAGATACAGCAGAAATACGCGTCGATAAATATGTAACAATGCATGACGCTGGGACTTTAATGAACCCAATGATTGTAGAGGGGCAGATTTACGGGTCCTTTGGACAGAGTATCGGCGCTGCGATGTATGAAGAATTTGTGACTGCTGATGATGGTAGTTTTTTATCTGGAACTTTTGCAGATTATTTGGTGCCAACTGCTGTTGAAGTACCCGAGCCGGTTTTACTTCATATGGAATCTCCCTCACCTTTTACCCCGCTGGGCGCCAAAGGCGCGGCAGAAGGGAACTGCATGTCAACCCCGGTTTGTTTGGCGAACGCGGTCTGTGATGCATTGAGTGTCGAAAATATTGTTGTACCGCTTACGCCAGCAAAAATAAGTGAAATTTTGCATGGTGCCGAATTGGAGCTACCCGTTTCGAGAGGTAAAAAATCTAAAAAGGAAAGTTCTGATACTGCCCTAAGAGGGCAAGGCGATACGTTTGTTCCAGCAGATATTCAAAATGTTTGGGATACATTGCTTGATCCGGATGCCTTAGCTGCTGTCATACCGGGTTGTCATAAGCTCAATTTGGTTAAAGAAAATGACTACAGGGCTGAGGTGTCTTTAGGTGTGGGGCCCGTTCGGGGGCGTTTTGTGGCATCTGTCAAGCTGTCGAACCTTAATGCGCCGAACGAAGCAACAGTGTCTGGTGGCCTTGAGGGGCCATTGGGCGCCTCTTCAGGATCTGGTCAAGTAACCTTAAAAGCAAGGGATGGGGGCACATTTATCCAATACAAATATAATGTTGAGATTAGTGGTAAGGTGGCAGCGATCGGGGGAAGAATGTTAGAAGGTGCGGCAAAGGTGGTGGTTGCTCAGTTTTTTCAGCGTTTAACGGCTCAGGTTAGCGGGCTCCCAATAGTCAACAAAGATAATCGTTGGTGGCATAAAATCCTTCACGTACTTGGGATAAAAAAATAAATTTCAATGGCCCTACCAAACCTAAAAATACTTGAAGCTGGGGAGTGTTCTATTTCCTATCGTGAAAGAGGCACCGGGGATGCGCTATTATTCGTGCACGGAATGGGATGTGGATCGGTTAACTGGGAAACACAATACGAATACTTTTCAGATCATTACCGAGTAATTGGTTGGGACGCCCCTGGTTATGGAAAATCCGGAACTTTTGATATAGACCTACCGTCTGTTGCGGATTATGTGATGTTGCTGTCTGAGTTTTTAAATGAGCTTAATATTCAGCAAGTTCATCTTGTCGGGCATTCCTACGGAGCAGTATTGGTTGCAGCCTTCCACCGTGCATTTTCCGATCGAGTATTGTCCCTTACATTAGCTCAACCAGTAGTCGGAGGCGGTTTAAGTAAACCCGACGCTCGAGAAAAAGAGATAATGGAGAGGGTTACTCTTGTTGAAGATATGGGAATGGATGGTTTTGCAGCTTTTCATGTTCCGCGCTCTTGCGCGCCAAGTGCTCTACCAAAGGTAGTAAAAAAAGGGATAGAGTTGACATCGGTCATCTCAAAGGAAGGCTATCTGCGTCAATTTCAATCCTTAAAACATGCTAATATTTTTGAGTGGACCGGAAGTACTCATATACCCTCAATGATAGTTTCTGGAGAATATGATAAAACAGCTTCTGAGGAGGTCGCGATTAGCATAGCCGAAGCGATGCCAGGAACAAGACATGAAATAATACCTGATATCGGCCATATGATTTATCTAGAGTTTCCCGAAAGATTTAACGAGCTACTTGATGAATTACTCAAAGAATGTTTTTAAAATATTGTATTCCGTTGAATTCCAATGAGATATTTGCGAACCTAAGTAACGATTTAATAGATCTATAAACCGTTGAGGAGAATACAGAATGGCTTATACGCTTGAACAACTCTCGGCAGATTGTCACGCGGCGATGGCAGCAGACAATGGCCCAGCGGGACGAGAGAAAGTACGTGATTATATTTCGGTGGCCTGTGGAGACTCGGCATTTGTTGCAGAGCATTTTGAAAATCCGGGGCAAGAAGAACGTCAGTTACTTTATGAGGACCCAGAGTTTAATTTTTGTATTTTAGCCCATAGTTATAATGGTGCGAAGGGAAGTAATCCTCATGACCATGGTCCGAGTTGGGCTATATATGGTCAGGCGGTGGGTGAAACAATAATGACCGATTGGGAATGCATCCAAAAACCTGCTGGAGGGAACCCAGGTAAAGTTAGAAGAGTGAAGGAGTATCGGCTAAAGCCAGGAGATGCGTATATCTATAATGAAGGGGATCTACATTCACCTAGCAGAGAAAATGATACGAGGTTGATTAGGGTCGAAGGACAAAATCTTATAGGGGTGAAGCGCGATAAGTACGAGGTGGCTTCTTAATCTCAACCTAATTAAAGTTGAGGAAACTGACTTTGCCCGACCCGCTGACCTTTATCTCGTTTCAAACACCCGGACAGGTTTGTGTAACTCCGCCATCAACGGGGAAATGCGTTCCAGTAATATGGGTTGACTCATCAGAGGCAAGAAATAGTGCAGCGTAAGCTACATCGAAACCCGTGCCCATCCGGCCTGAAGGAATAATAGCATTGCGTGCCTCGGCATATTCATCTGCAGAAGTGTAGCCTTTATAAGTATATGAGGGTTTGCCATTTACTAAACGTCTGATAAAGGGTGTATCTATATACCCCGGACAAATACAATTAGCACGAATTCCCGAGCTGGCGTGCTGAATTGCAATATTTTTTGTAAACTCAATCATGGCACCTTTGGTCGAAGAATAAACGGCTGTATTGGAATTCAGGTGTCTTAGTGCCGCAATCGAGGAAATATTTATAATAGAACCATCACCCTGTTTTTCCATTATTGGAACGACTGATCGGCATGTGAGCATGGCAGATGTAACATTGCGGGCAAAGGTGGCGTCCCAATCCTCCACTGTAATAGTATCTAAACTGCGTCCAACTCCCTGACCACCAACATTATTATGTAAAATGTCGATTTGTCCCCATGTTTGCATGCAGGATTCTATCATGGCCTGCACGGCTTTCTCATTGGTTACATCTGCTGCAAAAGCTTTTGCTTCGCCGCCAATATCTTTTATCAAATTTACAGTTTCTTCCGCAGCTTCCTGACGAAAATCAACGCAAAATGTTTTTGCCCCTTCCTTGCCGTAAACATAGGCTGCGGCCTTTCCATTTCCCCAACCATCCCCAATGGATCCTGCGCCGGTTACGATCGCTACTTTTCCCTCTAAACGATTTCGGCTAGGTGTATCTTCATTTGGTCCCAAAGGCATTTACCTCTCCCTGAATTGATTAGTGTTATATTGTTTTTCGCGTTTCATCGCCTGCTGGTCAAGTCCCCTAAATAATTGTTATCTTACCGGTGGCCTAACCTGGTATATCACGACAAAATAAATCTCAAGAACAACATCAACAAATCTGTAAACAAATGTCTAAAACAGAAACTGACTTTTCGCGCCGCCGGACCCTAGTGCTAGTTGGGTCTGTATCGATGTTGTTTATTACCGGTGGCGGGATGTTCATGATAGTAGTGGCATTAAAAGAAATGGCGGTCGACTTTGGCTGGCCACGAGAGGTTCCTTCGCTTGCCTTTTCTCTTCAATTTATCGGTTCTGGTTTTGGTGGTTTAATTATGGGTCGGATTGTTGATAGGCTTGGATTTGGCGCTCCAGCGTTTTTAGCTTCAATCATGGTGGGTTCCGGTGGAATGTTGGTAAG
>DEBE01000019.1:0-18318 GCA_002348425.1 Alphaproteobacteria bacterium UBA2964
CCATACATTGGAATTTCTTTGTGTATTTGGGTAATCCCATCAAGAACATCTTGGGTAGTTAACGCCATTGTAAACCTCCTATTTCATAAATAATTATGAAATACAGGTCTTTCTTTGTCTAGCTTTTGAAAAAAATTACTAGCAGTTATAGATAAATAAATCTGTAGAGGACTAAAATAAAAAGAGTAAAACAAGACAAATAGGAACATTATGGACAAATTTGGAACTGGTGGATGTCTTTGCGGTGAAATACGATATTTTTGTAACGAAAAACCTCTAATGACTGGTCTATGCCACTGCCGAGACTGTCAAACAAACACCGGAACTGCATTCGGTACTTTGATGATATTTTCAAAAACCTCTGTAACTTTAAGAGGAGGCTCCTTTGGTGTTTATGATAGCAAGGGTGATAGTGGAAAAATGGTAAGAAGAAGTTTTTGTAAAGATTGTGGTACTCCCTTCATGTTTGAATATGAAGTTACGCCTGATTTTCGAGTTATTCTGGGCGGCACATTCGATAATCCCAATCTCGTAAAACCGGAATGGAATATCTATACATCAAGTAAACAGCCATGGCTTGAGTTATCAAAAGATTTAAAGTGTTTTGACCGTGGTTTTAAAAGGTGACTAATAATTAATGTTTATTTTTTACTATATAAAAAAGCCCCGCTCTGAAGCGGGGCATAGTTTACAGGGAGGTACGATCAGCTTAGATCGTACCTTCAATACGTGACTAAATTTTGAACGGTTCACTAAACGATTCTTTTGTAGGTTTTCATGCAGGTAATCCCGTTGTATTTGGTTTGTTATTATTTTTCTCCAACATGAACAACCTCGCCGGGCACTTCAACATCATTAATATTCCAGGCGATGGTAATGCGCGGTTTATCGCCTTGGTATGGCGCAACCATATGTGTTAAATGAGACGGAAATATTACCATCGCCGAAGCAATATCACCAATCGGTCGGAAAAAACTCTGTACAAAATTCGGAGCATAGGGACAACATTGCGGGAGCCGTGGATCGCTGAACATCAAATGACCATTGAGGGGTTCATCACTAACAGAATCTCCATTCCCAGGTTCCAATGAATAAACGACAGACAAAGAAGAACGTTGATGTGAATGCGGAATTAACCACTCGCCGTGTTGCATGACGTTGGCCCAGGAATCATCGACAATGGCATTTTTTTCTTTTGTAATTAATTTAAAAAACACCTTCGCCCGAGCATCAATCAAATCAAAAAATGGTATATTCAATTGCTCAAGATTTCTTATTTTCATTCCTCCATGGGCAAGACTATTTAGAGGTTTTTCTTTTCGTTGTTTTTTGTCTCTTCTTAATAATTCTTCTACAAGTGGAGCCTTGTATGCTTCAAGTTCTGGGTTCTCAATAGTAAATATGTCCCCATCATGTCGGGTCATTTGTGTTTGATCCCGCCAAACAGGAAACTGCTTGATACCGAGTAGTACGCCGTCTCTTTCTATGTCGCGGGTCATTGTCTTATGAGTACGTTTTCTTTTTTTAAGTAAGATAAAAAATGATAGCTCGATTAAGTCCTTTGAACAACGGAGTATGTAACAATGTATAATTAAATCTTCTGCCAAAGAACGAATGATATCAAGAAATTAACATGACTTCGCCCATATTTCGGCCTATTTCCTCCTCAAAAATTTATTAATTAATCATTCTCTTTTTTTTTAATCATGAGGACAAATTCTATGCTCAGCACTTTTTTTATTGCTACATTTTCTGCGCTCATTCTTGAGGGTGAACCAAAGACAACGACTTCAGTAAGCCAACCCTCAATTATTAAGGGCCCATCTTTATCTAAAAATAATAAAGCGGAGGAGACGTTTAATAAATTGGGGTTACCCAAAAATATAGACCTAACTGTTATGAAATTAGATAAGGTTTCTAGCCAACCAAAGAATAATAAACGCGGAATTTCTGGATGGTCAAAAGACAAGGAGGTACAAGATGTCAAAAACGGTAATCCAGATTGGATGAAATAATATAATATTTAAAAAGATATTCCATCAGGTATTTATTTTGAAACCTGAAACGGTATTTGATGGCAGTTCTAATATTTTATTAGTTTGTTTGGAGATGTGATAATCGTATTTAGAAAATGATTTTCAAAATAATGTGATATAATTAACGACATATAAACAAATTGTCTGTTACTTATAGGTAGTTGAAAGTGATTATCTCGAGCTTGAACAGGGAAAAGTTTGGCAAATCTTTTTAAACCCAAAAAAGGACAGCTAATGGATAGTGATTTTTGTGGCAATAGCTTCGAGATTAATTCTGAAAAGGAGCTGGAAGAGTTATACGGCATACCGCACGAAAACGTTATAAAAAAACAAACAGATCACATAGTTGATCCGGGACAAGCATTTATTGAAGCCTCACCGTTTCTTATTTTGGCCACTGCAGGAGCAAATGGTGTGGATTGTTCGCCAAAAGGTGATGCCCCGGGATTTGTTCAAATACCGGATCCTAAAACTCTGTTGATACCGGATCGGCCGGGTAATAACCGAATTGATGGTATGAAAAATATTGTCCAGAATTCAATGGTTGGACTTATTTTTATGGTTCCCGGGTCATCAACTACTTATCGTGTTAATGGGCGCGCTATTATTAGTATTGATCCGAACTTGCTGGATCGTTTTTTGGTACGTAATAAGAGGCCGAGGGCTGTCATTGTTGTTACCGTTGAGGAAGCTTTCCATCATTGCCCCAAGGCTTTTGTGCGTTCAAAGTTTTGGACGCAGCTCAACGACGCAAATATTCAGTCTGTGCCAAATACGGGTACCTTTGCTGCTTATCGTGACGGAGGCGACGAAGAGTATGAACAAAATTACGAAAGAGATTATCAAAACCGTTTAAAAGAAAGTCTTTATTAATCACGAAATAAAGGCTTTCGTTGCTAAGATCTTTATCGTTTTGTTTACATTACCTTACGGTTAAAATTTTTGATTTGAAAGAGGACTCAAACTTGTCAGTTGGCTTTGACATTATCGGTGATATACACGGGCACGCCGAAAAGCTCAGGAATCTTCTTCGAAAGATGGGATACAAGAAGGCGATATCTAGTTGGTCGCACTCTGAAAGAGTAGCTATTTTTGTCGGAGACTTGATTGATCGTGGGCCTGAGCAACTTGGCACCCTTAAACTTATACGAAATATGGTGGAGATGGGTAATGCGAGGGTGGTTATGGGTAATCACGAGTTTAATGCTATCGGCTGGATGACTCGAGATCCGGATAATCTGGAACACTACCTTCGTCAAAGACACGGAGATAAGGGTAAAATTAACAGGCGGCAGCATTCTAGGTTCCTCGAGGAAGTTGGTGAAGGGAGTGCAACGCATGAGGAGTGGGTTGACTGGATGAAAAGTTTGCCACTCTGGATAGAAGAAAAAGATTATAGAGTAGTCCATGCCTGTTGGGATGGAGGATTGATTGAAAAACTAAGGTTGTCTCTTGATGAAGACCACACCTTAAATGATGCGGTTTTGATAGAAGGGTATCGAAAGGGGTCGGCGGCCTACAATTGTATCGATACAATACTAAAAGGGGTAGAAGTTCCTCTACCCTCAGGACAATACTTTACTGACAAGGATGGTGTTCGGAGATCTGATATTCGGGTGAGGTGGTGGGACAGTAGCCTTGATAGTTATAAGTCCGCATATATTGGTCCGCCGGGTGTCTCCCTTCCTGACACACCAATTATAAATCACGTGAAGGTGTCCGCTCCAGATAAGCCTACATTTTTTGGCCATTACTGGTTTGAGCCGGAAAGTGAAAAGGTTCCGGTTACTATGAAGGCGGTTTGTCTGGATTATAGTGTTGCTGCTGGAGGTCCGCTGGTTGCTTACAGGTTTGACGGAGAACAAGAATTGTCTGAAAGTAAGTTCATTTGGTAGCAATCTTATATAATCGGTCAACAGCGAGGTTTATGATAAAGTCTTTTGAAAGCGGATTCCTTGAGTCAAAATCTCTCAATGTCATTTATGGTATTACAGGCAATTTTTATCGACTAAAAAATTTAGCAGGCGACGGTGATGAACCGATTTACTAATTGCATTGCAACCCAAAAAAAGTCTTCTTTCCAAATTATTTTCGTTGCCTGGATGATTACGATTGTCTCGTCAAATGTATATTCTCAACATCGTTTGATCGAAAAATTTGATACAGATGATAATAATATTATCGAACGTAGTGAACTTCCTGAAGAGGTAGTTCCGCCATTTCTGAAAATGAGGTTTGGAGATATTGATTGCGACAAAGATGACGGTATTAGCCATCAAGAACTCATGACCTTCTTTAAGGGTGGGCGAGGAACCTGTGAGTCCAACAGAGGTAATTTTGGTTCCTCTAAGCCATATCAACATCGGCTTATAAAATTGATGGATAGGGATGAAAACGGAACGATTGAATTATTAGAAATCCCACCAAATGCGAGAATTAGATCCAGTTTTGGAAAAATTGATTGCGACAAAAGTGGAGGAATATCCAATACCGAATTGGTTAGGTTTTTTCGGTCTGGCCGATCGGGGTGCCCTCCTGGCATTGTTATGGAAAGTAAGAATAAAAAAACAAAGAAATTCTTGGAACTTTCAAGTCAGTTAAATCAATATTCTGCAAAGATGATGAAGCCGAGCGGAAAAGGACCTTATCCGGTTATAATCATGAGCCATGGGAGTGGAGGGGCTATTCCCGGTTATTCCCGGTGGGGTAAGCAGCTAGTTAAATGGGGTGTGGCGCCAATCATTATCGATCATTATGGGCCGCGGGGTGTTAGGAGAGCTCCATCACAGGTTGAAAGTATAGAATGGAGAAAGGAGGATCTTCTATCTCTACTCAAGGTAATCAAAGACAGAAGGGATGTGGATCAAAATAACGTAAGTTTGGCGGGTTGGTCGGCGGGGGCTTATTTGGTATTCGGCGGCATATTTAATGAGGATATTAAAAGGCAAACAGGTTTTAAAAATAGTTTCAAGGCAGCGATTCTTTTTTATCCAGCTTCTCAATCAGTATTTGATAATTTTGATCTTCGGCCCATTCAGATTCCTACGATCTTTTTAACCGGTGAACTCGATAGGATATGGTCTGAAGGAGATTATGTTTGGCAAGATAATATCAATGAAATTCGATCAGAAAACGGAAGTTTTTATTTAAAAGTTTACCCTAATGCTATTCATGGTTTTGAATCGTTCCCAAAATTTTTAGGTAAGAAGTGTACACCACTTAATTGCTTAGAATATAATGGAGAGGCCCACCAGCGTTCTATCTTTGATTTAAAAACCTTTGTTGCAACCTATATTATTAAATAAAAAATTAATTTTTAATCCTTCGAAATATGACTTCAAAAATTTTCTATAATCCACCCTTATTTTTGCTTTCGCTCCGGTATGCCTTTGAAGGATATTAACTGTGCTGAGCAGAAGAAACGATGAGAAAATCAACGTCTGAGTTTTTTCATCAACTTATATTTCATAGATTTTTCAAGTTTTTCTAACGGAATTTCACTGGCAATCAGCTTGGTAATGATTTCGTTATTATAATTCAGCAAGGGAAACTCAATTAGGACAAACGATCTATAGCGCCTGCCCTCCTGAATGAGATGGCTTTTGACTTTACGGTATCCGGAAATATTTACCTCAGGGATGAGGTTTTTTGTCGTGCTCCTAAGGTAGGACTGGGCGTTGATTCCTGTATCGTTGAGAATATTAATTACTGTACTCCTGAGCCGGCTATTTAGTTGATCTGCCAGTTGACGCTTCGCGGCTAGAAGGCTCTTGTCTATTGCAATCTGCATGTTAGACGACAAACCTGTGCCGGTAACCAATAAGCTTAGGTCTATTGTATCAAACCCAGGTTCTACATGCTGGTTTTTAGGCGGGTTTAAAAACCAGCTGGGTATTATTTTTCTCTTGCCGCTTCTTTGCTCAGAGCTGGTATTTCTCTGCCTCGGGTTTAAGGTTTTAATATTGTTGGAGAAGGTGGAAGGGTTTGGCTTTACTGTTTCATTGTCCGAAAAATTTTTTGAGGTGTATGAGGGTTTATATTTCTGCTGCTCAATCACACAGCTCGATAAAAGCATGCTTAAGGTGAGGAAAAGAAGAAGCGGGGCAAATAAAGCAACTTTATTGGAATTTTTGCTAGATAAATAAGACATTGCGGGCCCTTCTTAACGCCATTCCATCGCGGGATAATCGAACATTATGGCTGTTTTCCACTGAGAACGTAAAAGTCAATGCGCTTCCTGCGCCAGTCACTTGCAGGAATTTCTAACAATCGGCCGTTTAGTTCTTCTGGTGTATACTTTTTCTTAAAGTTTATAGGGGAGCGGGTGGCTACTACAAGAACATATTGATCGATAAGAATGACTCTTCTAAGTGTATTTCTTGAAAACATGGCTCGAAATTCGTAAGGCCTGATTGCATTGGAGGTTGGTACTTTTAACTGGGATGCAAGCCAGTTCCTTTTATCCAAACGGTTTGGGAATATTCTTGAAACTTGTTTTTTGTTTTCGTCGTGGGGGTCCCAAAGGAATATTGTGACATACATTTTTGTTGACGGAGAGATAAAAAACTCAATTTTTTCTTGATGTCTGTATTTGCGATCATGTCTGTTAAGCGTTGCGGTAAAGTCAAAACCAGGATCCTTATGGCCTTGCAAAGATTTGACATCTGCAGAAATTTTTACTCGGCAAGTTTTATAGTCTTTATCCGAGTTTATAATTTTTTTTGAAATGATTTTTAGGTCACGAATGAGGCCCGTTACTTCACTCCATATTGACTTGTTGAGTAGGCATTTTTCTGTGTCGCCGGTTTCTGTACACAAAAGGATATCTTGACCAGAGACGATTTCATTGGCACCAATATTTAACGCCTCTTTTCTTGCGTTTTGTGTTGCTAAATGACAGGCAGTTGCCTCCGGAACTGTGGGGCCATAGTTGTATGAGCCGACACTTTCGACTGTCCTAGCAAAGGCACCAACACAAATATTAAAAAAAAACACACTAATCAGAAGTACTGATATATTTAGCTTAGTAATGATTTCTATGAGTTTTTTTAATTTTATCGTTGGCATTGGACGATGAGAGTTTGGTTTTCTGCAATTTTTGCGAGTTTTGTTGTTGGCAGTTCCTCAGACTTTCCAGACCACCTTGTCGGAAGGCCGGCAGACACCAGAAACGACCTGACGGTCGAGGCCTTAATCCCAAAATTAACATTCTCCGGCAGTGACCCAATCGCTTTGGCAACCTTCAACTTGTTCAACTGCGCAATTACTACGCCGACTATGTTGCCACTGGTGTCATAGATAGGTCCTCCGCTATTACCCGATTGGGCTGCTGCATCCATCTGGAATTGCCCGGTATTATTCTCGATGCCTCGTCGACTGCTCACGATACCCTTGGTCAATTTGATTGTATTGCCGAACAACTCACCAAATGGATAACCGGCCACAAGAATATCTTCGCCGAGCTGGATTTCCTTTTCTCTTAAAAGGCCGCGCGAAGAAAGAGGCACAATCGCGACGCCCAGCTTACGGATAAGTGATTGAGTGCCGGCTCTTGCCATTTCCGTGGTTCTGAGTTTCAAGAGGGCAAGGTCGTTTCGTCTGTCTGTCTCAACAACAGTCGCCGTAACGAGTCGATTTGGTCGGTCACCAACTTTTAAATGTTTGCAGCCTCTGACGACATGCTCGTTGGTTACGACATGCCCTAGCTTCGTGACGAAAAAACCAGAACCTGCTGTCGCTAGTGGAGCAGGGGGGGGGCCTGGTTTGGTGTAGTTTTTCTCTCTAGCTTGTGGTTTGGTGTTAGACTTTGTCTTTTTCCGCGCCCTTTGTATTTTTAGTTGGTTCTTTAGTTTTTCTAACTCTGCCAGCAGGCGCGTCCTATCGGATTTAGCGTTAGTTTTGGGTCTATCTGCGGCCTCACGGGCAAGGTCTCGAGTTAGTTCAACTTTGTAGACATAATTGCCACTAAGTGTTTGGCCACTATCATCTGAAATTAAGGCCTGATCCGGGTCCCCTTCAAAAATAATTGGGTAAGTTCTTCCTCTGCTGAGTAAGATTTCGCCACAGCTGGTAAATTCGTAGATACCATCAACGGATACAGAGGATGGCTCGCATTCGTATTTAATTTTATTTCGAACAAACGTGGCTTGGTAACGTTTTTTGATTGTATTAATTTTTACTGTTGCCGATACATTACTTCCTCTTTCGCCTTTGTAGTGAAGGATTTTCATGGCATTATTCTTTAATGGGTAAAATTTAGCAGTTTGTTGTTTAACTGAAGCTTCCCGTACAAAATCTCGGTCGAATTTAATTTTTATAAGAAAATTCCCATTCAAGGTACCACCTGCTGCATCGGTTATTACAACCTGATCTAGGTTTCCTTCTAATACGATGGGGATGTCTTCCGAATAATATTGACTTGTGGTATCAACTTGTCCGTTTTTATCGTTTCTATTGATTTCACCACAGCTGGTAAACTCGAAGATACCATCCGCAGATATTTTAGATGGTTCGCATTGATATCGAAATTTGCCGGAGAAAAAGATCGCCCTGTAACTCCTGCTATCGTTACTAATTTGAACTGTGACCGATGTTCCTGTCCCTATTTCGCCTTTATAGAAAAGGGTCCTGCCATCTACATTTCCAGATTGAGAACTCCATGCGACATTAGGAAATATAATGAACCAAAAAAGATACTTGAAGATTTTTTTGAAAATCATTTAAGTTTTCTGTCCTAATTCATAATAGAATTTAATTTTGAATAATATTTCAAAAAATTTGGTGGTAATATTACTTTAATATCTTACTTTGTAAAATAAGCCTTTTATAATCTTTAATTATAAGTAATTGGAAAGGTTGGCTCCCCGGGCCGGACTCGAACCAGCGACAAGGCGGTTAACAGCCGCCTGCTCTACCAACTGAGCTACCGGGGAACAAACGCACCGTCAGTATTGGTGTTTTAACAGTCAAAGTTATATAGCAAAGCCTTACACGTGACGCCAACCCTTTTGCATCCATAAATTAAATTAACAATTATTTTGTGTTTAAAAGTTTATAACGACGTTTGACTTCAGGAGGAGGGAATGTTTACCATTTGGTTAAATTTATGCAGGGAGTGAAGTGTGGAAAGCAATCAGGAAGCTTCAAGGAGATCTGAGACAAGATCTATAGAGACAGGCTATTCTAAAGACGTTTCAAAGGAAATTGCGAATACATGTGCTGATGCCGGCATTTCTCTTGTGGCTAGCCTTCCAGATGATTGGATAGCCATGACCATAGCGACCTTCGAACAGGATGACAGGTTTAACCATGTCCCGGTAAATCGTGAGGAATCCGCATTAGGTTTGTGTTCTGGGGCATTTCTGTCTGGCACGGGGTCTGCGGCGTTGATGGGCGCGTCGGGCCTCATGACTTTGGTTTATGCGATTACCAAGATTAATTACACATATGAAATTCCAATCTTCATTATGATTACCCAACGGGGTTCGTTTGATGACGGAGCTAAATTTCATGTATCGAACGGTCTTTATCTTGAAGATGTTATGAAATCAATCGACCTTCCCTATACCATTATTAAAAATCGGGATGAGATACCCATGATTGGAGAGGCCTACCGTCACTCAAGAAAGATTAGTCGTCCGACGATTGCGTTGCTTCCTAAAAAACTTCTTCAAGGACAAATTTAAAATGAAATATGAAGAGGCCATAGCCTTCATAGCTAGCCGCTGGAATGATGAGCTTGTAGTTACTTCAGCGGGAACTTCATCCGAACTTTGGTATGCTGAAACCGGAGATACCGAAAGAGTATTCTACCTTGAGGCTTCCATGAGCTTATCCTCGGTTTTTGCTTGTGGAATTGCTCAGGGAGTTCCAGATGTCCCTGTCTGGGTATTTAGTGGAGATGGGGCGTTTTGTATGAACCCCGGGATGCTTCAAGTCGAACGGCAAATGGATCTTCCCAATTTAAAACATTTTATGGTTTCAAACAGAGCGTACGGGTCTACCTCAAATGTTCCTCTGCCCGGTCGTATCGATAATAATTATCCGGCCATTGCCCATGGTTTCGGTCTTCAGAGGGTTTATTCTTTTGCTTCCATGAATGAATTAACGGGTAAATTTGACGAAGCAGTGATGGAGCCTGGGCATACCTTTATCCATTTGGAAGTTGATCCAATGGATTATAGGGGCGCCTCACCGCCGATGGATGGTCCGGAAGTAAAGTTTCGATTTGGTCGTCACGTAGAAAAACTTTCTGGTAAAGACGTTTTTTCGGCTCCACTAGATTAACGGATAGCTGGGACAATGGAGTTATCTCTTGGCGTTTAGATTTGATGACATTGGCAACCGATTGAAGGCCTTCCGCATGGGATCTGGGTTGGGTGCAGACGAGATAGCATCTAAAATTGGTATTTCTCGGGCGGCATTATACCGATACGAAAAAGGCGAAGTCGCTAAAATAGAGACGTTGGCAAGAATGGCCTCGTTACTAGACGTTTCTGTGCCAACTCTACTAGGCGTCGGGGTGGAGTATATGGCATCTGCGGTTTCATTTTTTGAACGCATTAGGCAAATTGAGGAAACGGCAGAGCATATTATAGTATCGTCAGGGCCGGTGGCCTATCTTCTTACAACGGATCGTTACGACAATGTTTTGGAAAGAGTATTGTCTGAGAGTCTTCCCAGACAGGGTGATGGCTCAAAAGTGGGTAAGGAGAGTGTGTCTGAAATAATGACATTACTAAAAGACCGAAAGAAATCTTACCGTCGAAGGCAGCCCAGCATTGTTACAGTCATTGCGGCAGATGAATTACGACGTTTTCTCCGGAACGGGTTGGTCGGAAAAGTTGAGATGCAGAGTCGTACTAGAAGAAAACGTCGCGAGGTAGCCTTTGAAGAAATGGAACGCATCGCCCACTTTATGGAAGACGAACCAATCGGAGTTCAAATAGGTATAGTAGAAGACACGCTGCCGAGAACGAGTTTCCACGTCTTTCGACAACCCGACCGATTGGTACTTGCAGTCAGCCCCTATCGCTTGGGAGAAAGTCCGAATATTAGGGTTGGGGTCGGTATGATTACGTCAGCTCCGGAAGCCGTTGAACTTCATGAGCAGACCGCCGAAAGTTTGTGGAAACGCGCACTGAAGGGCAGGGATGCGGCAGAATTTACAAGAAGGGCGATTAAACGTTATTCGCGGGAATTTACGTGAGTGATATATAAGGTTAAGAGAGATATATTGAAATTCTTTTAAAATTCCTTTAAAAAGCAGAATGTTTTTTGGAAAAATAACCGAAAATATTTTCCAATTCATCATTTGATCTGATGTATTAGAGTCGTTTTGCAGCGATATTTTTGAATCCGAAATTAGAAATTTCTGAGGTTAAGAGGACATGAATTTTACCGTTCATTCATTTCCAGCAAAAATGGGTTTTGGAGCCGAAGAACGTTCCAATTATGCAAATGTGATATTCGCAGACTTAAAAAATTTAAGCGTAGACGGTCCGGGAGTTAGTCGGGAGACTTATGGTGCCGGAGAAACTGCTGCCATGAAATATTGCGCAGAGTTAGCAGAAAAAGAAGGGCTCTCCTCATGGTATGATGAAGCTGCAAATCTCGTGGTGGAGTTGCCCGGACAAGACAAGTCCGCACCATTCATAATTTGTGGCTCCCATCTTGATTCTGTTCCGCAGGGTGGAAACTTTGATGGAGCAGCTGGCGTGGTTGCCGGACTTATTGTCCTCGTAAGAATGAAACGGGAGGGCAGGGTGCCTCCAATCTCTATACGGGTCATGGCTTTGAGGGGTGAAGAAAGTGCCTGGTTTGGTCAGTGTTATCTTGGTTCGCGGGCTTTATTTGGACAACTTACAAAAACGGATATTGAAAGGCCCCATCGTACAAGTGGAAAGACACTCAAGTCGTATATGCAGGGTGTTAGCGCTAATATTGAAAAAATAGTGTCTGGAGAGCCTCTCATGAATGCGTCGTCTATAGCGGCCTACCTTGAGCTTCACATAGAACAAGGACCGGTGATGGTAGCTCGGGATATGCCGGTTGCCGTTGTCACTGGCTTGAGAGGGAATATTCGCCATCAGAATATAATTTGCGAGGGTGAGGCAGGTCATGCCGGGGCTGTTCCTAGATGGCTCCGTCACGATGCTGTTTTAGCGACTGCTGATTTGTTGCATCGTTATGACGATCACTGGGCGGCACTGCAAGAAAGAGGATTAGATTTAGTTCTGACGACTGGCATTCTAAGCACGAACTCTAACGATCACGCCATGTCTCGAATTCCTGGTCAGTGTAATTTCTCGATAGAAATTAGAAGCCAGAGTATTGATACGCTTGAAGCCTTTTATCAATTGCTGCGTTCGGAGGCAGAGAGTGTGGAGAAAGAGCGCGGTGTTAAATTTAAGTTTGATGAAAGAAGTCTCGCTGCTCCCGCCTTATTAGATCAAGGATGGATAGATCATCTTTTAAAATGTTGTAAGGAGAATAACTTAAATTCGGAGGCAATCGCGAGCGGTGCGGGACATGACGCCGCAGTCTTTGCAAATGTAGGTGTTCCTTCTGCGATGATTTTTATTCGAAACGAAAATGGCTCTCATAACCCAAAAGAGTCTATGGAAATTGAAGATTTCATGTATGGTGTAGATGTTTTGTACCAGGCTTTATTAGATCCACCCCAGTGAAGATTTTAAAAAATAAAATTAAGATTATACGTCCGGACGATTGGCATCTTCATCTTAGGGACGGGGAAATGCTAAAATCGGTGTTACCGTATACGGCTGCGCATTTCGGACGCGCCATCATCATGCCCAACTTGACCCCGCCAATTACGTCAGTCTCTGACGCGATAGACTATCGGGATAGGATAAAGTCTAACCTGATAGGTAAAGAAAATTTTGAACCCCTGATGACGTGCTATCTTACAGATCACACTGATCCGGACGAGGTTGAACGGGGTTTTTACGAAAAAGTTTTTACGGCTGTTAAACTCTACCCTGCTCGTGCAACAACAAATTCAGAATTTGGTGTTACTAAATGGAACAATGTCCACGGCGTACTAGAGCGTATGGAAAAAATAGGAATGCCTTTGCTAGTTCATGGAGAAGAGGCAGATCCTGAAATAGATATTTTTGATCGGGAGGCTTTTTTTATAGATAACGTGTTGAGTGGGTGGGTCAGGAATGACTTTCCTGCTTTAAACATTGTTTTAGAGCATATAACGACCAAGGAGGGTGCAGAGTTTGTCAAATCCTGTGAAAAAAATATTGCTGCTACTGTGACCCCACACCACTTAGTGATTAATCGTAACGATCTATTGGCGGGCGGAATTAGACCACATCTCTATTGCCTGCCGATTGCGAAGAGAGATAAACATCGTAGAGCTCTAAGAAGTGCCGTTACCTCAGGGAATAGATCATTTTTTTTGGGAACTGATTCGGCTCCGCATACCAATAGCAGTAAGGAATCTGATTGTGGTTGTGCAGGAATTTTCAATGCCCAAAATGCTATAGAAATTTATGCGAGTGTTTTTGAGGAGATGAATGCCCTCGAAGAATTTGAAAAATTTGCATCCCTAAACGGGCCGAATTTCTATGGTTTAGAGCCCAATCGCGAATACTTGGTCCTTGAAAAGAAAAACCATAGAATAGATGAAGAAATAGAGTTGCCTGATGATCAAGATACTATTCGACCTTTTCTTTTCGGTGAAGAGCTCAATTGGCGTGTGGTTGATGGTTGACCTAATTGTAAGGTTGACGACAAACCGATATAAAGCATGTCAAATTTGAATTAACAGCATTTTTAATTATGAGGAGGTAGCGGTATGGCTGTAGGCGGAGCTTTTCCAAGTAAGGAATTAATTGCAGAACTTACTGCAAAAATGTTGCTTGAAGTGGAGGCAGTACAGTTCAATTCCGAAAAGCCATTTATATTTACTTCAGGGTGGGCTAGTCCCGTTTATATAGATTGTCGGCGCCTGATTTCCTATCCCCGCCTACGCCAAACAATAATCGATTTCGGTGCGTCCATAATTTTAAGGGATGCAGGCTTTGAACAATTTGATACCGTAGCTGGCGGTGAAACCGCCGGAATTCCTTTTGCCGCCTGGATGGCAGATAGAATGATGCTGCCTATGCAATATGTCAGAAAACAACCCAAGGGTTTTGGAAGAGATGCACAAATAGAGGGTCACCTTAAGGAAGGTGAGCGTGTATTGTTAGTTGAAGATCTGACTACCGATGGGCGTAGTAAGGCGAACTTTTGTAAGGCTCTTCGTGAAGCGGGAGCCATCGTTGAACATGTGTTTGTTGTCTTCCATTATGATATTTTCTCAGAGAGTAAAGCTGTAATGGATGATATGGGGGTTACATTACATGCTTTGGCGACCTGGTGGGATGTCTTGAAAGTTGCTCAACAAGGTGGGCATTTTGAGTTAAAAACGATGACAGAGGTCGAAAAATTTTTGAATGACCCAGCTAAATGGTCATTAGAACATGGCGGTGTCGGTTCTGCACCTTCTTGAGTTAGGGTGCCTAAGTAAACATATTACAAAAGTGGAGGCTCGAGCCGGATTCGAACCGGCGTACAAGGATTTGCAATCCTCTGGATAGCCTCTCTCCCATCGAGCCATGGTATTTGTAGGCATAAGTCATCTTGTATGTATTTTATTAGGCCTTCTTTCAGTAACTGGTCAAGCGGTCTGATCGTACTATGGTATATTTTAATGTTAAATAAGTTAAAATACTTTCGTTTTGTATCTGTTCGTATTTAAATTGAGTTGTGATTATTTTGAGGTTTCGATGGTTGATTTTACCCAGGCACGACAGAATATGATTGATTGTCAGCTTAGAACAAATGAAATCGCTGATGAAGCGATAGTAAATGCTTTTTTTCACGTTCCGAGAGAGGTTTTTGTTGAGCCTAAGCTGCAAGGTGTTGCCTATACGGATAATGATGTTTCAGTTGGCTTTGGTCGTCATTTAATTGCTCCAATGATTTTTGGCCGGTTGTTGCAAGCATTAAATGCACAACCCGAAGAAGTCGCCCTCGATATTGGTTGTGGCACGGGGTATTCAAGTGCTGTTCTTGCGCAGTTAGTTACTACTGTCGTAGCACTAGAGTCTGAAAAACAATTGGCGTTGACGGCTGAAAAGAATTTTCGCGAACTTGCTGTGGATAATGCTGTTCTGGTTGAAGGAGTACTAGAGGAAGGGTACGCAACTCAAGGGCCATATGATATTATAAATTTTTCTGCGGGTATTCCATTTATTCCTTCAACTCTTAAATCTCAAATCTCTGATGGTGGAAGATTGTGTGCCGTGGTTATGAAGGATGGCGGAATTGGAAAGGCTGTGGTGATGACGAATAGAAATGGTATATTCTCTGAACATATCCTTTTTGAAGCCCATGTCGCCACTCTACCGGGGTTTAAAGTTGATAAGGGATTTAAATTTTAGAGCTGCTTAAAACTTGAGGAATTATTGATGTTTCGAGGGGTTTTACTAATATCATTGGGATTTTTTATTTTATTTGATCCTTCCCACGTGATATCGGAAACTTTAAAAGGAGCTATAGCGAAGGCTTATCTAAGTAATCCTCTATTGCAGGCGACGCGTGCTAAACTTCGATCAATCGATGAGGGTGTTTCTCAAGCAAAAAGTGGATGGAGGCCAAAATTAAACTTGGAACTTGATGCAGGACAGAAAAGAGTAGATTCAGGAAAAGGCTGGGAAAATAGAACGCCAAGAACCGGTAGCTTGAGTATAGAACAAAGTCTGTTTGATGGTTGGCGCACTAAGTGGGATGTAGAAAATGCCAAACAGGCTGTCTTTGAACAACGAGCCCAACTAACACTAATCGAGCAAAATGTTTTATTTGAGGCTGTTAATGTTTATATGGATGTTTTGCGGGATAAAGCTGTCTTTTCACTCAACCTTAGCAATGAATCAGTTGTAAAACGTCAGTTAGAGGCTACTAAAGACCGATTTGACGTCGGCGAGGTGACAAGAACAGATGTTGCTCAATCGGAGGCTCGATTATCGAGAGCTACAGCGGACCGTATTCAAGCCAAGGGTTTGCTCTCAATGTCTCGAGCCAGATATCGGAGGGTTATCGGAGACCATCCAGGAACATTAAAACCGGCTCCAGCTGTAGAGGGTTTGCCGAAGTCGGAAAGAGAGGCTATTACTTTAGCAAAAAGAAATAATCCAGAGATACTAAAACTTGTGCATCGATCAGAAGGTGCACGCTTAGCAATAAAAAGAGCAGAAGGCGGTTTGTATCCGACTGTTGATATTGAAGGGAATTTCAAGCGAAAAGATGAAGCCACGTCTACAACAAGCAGTTCAGAGGAAACCTCAATAATCGCAACGATTTCGATACCTTTGTACAAAGGTGGAGCGGTGAGTTCTCGAATTAGAGCTGCTAAACAAAATTGGGCCTATGAAAGACGCAACCTTGATGTTGCCATTTGGAAAATCGAACAAGAGACCTCACAATCTTGGCAAGAACATGAGACTGCTAAAGCTAGAGTGAAAGCACTATCCAGCGAAGTACGGGCAGCAAGAATTGCCCTGGATGGCGTAGAACAAGAAGCTGGTGTTGGCTCGCGTTCGGTATTAGACGTTCTGGATGCGGGACAGGAATTATTGGATGCTCGCGTTAATCTTGTCAAAGCTCAGCGAGAGGTAACAGTATCTGGGTTTAAGCTCAGGCGATCTATCGGAACTTTATTTGCTTCCAAAATGGATTTGGGGATTAAGCTTTATGACCCTAAACTTTACCAAGAACATCAAGAAGATAAGTTATTTGGAAAAACCCTAAATTAAATAAAATTTATAAAACTTTACTAATCTTTAATTACTCGTGGTTTGTAAAATTTGATCGGCCTGGAAATTTATGACTGAAAAACCAAAAGACGCTCAGGAGCCATCCATAGAAGAGATACTTGCCTCGATACGTAAAATCATTTCTCAAAATGAGGGAAAAGATCAAAAAGATTCTTTCGAATTGCCCGAAAGTGAAAATAATTTAGGCGTAAATGATAATATGCATTTAGGTCAAAATACGGGTTCTCTCCCTGAGAAAATTCAAGAAAAAGTAGACTTATCAGAAACCATAAAAGAGACTGATTCTGATGAAAGTATGATCGGTGATTTGGCCAAAGAGATTATGCGTCCCATGATAAAGGAGTGGTTGGATGAAAACCTTTTAGAATTGGTTGAAAGGGCTGTCCGAGATGAGCTAGATAGACTTACAAGGTCTGCTGAAAATAAAGGGCCTTAAACCCTTGTTTTTTAAACTTAATTACAAATTTTTCTTACTTATTTCTCTGTAAGCTTCAGATTTTAAGAAAACGCAAACACTTAATACAATAATAGGTCCACGCTGTGCCGCTTGAAAAAAATTATAAACCCAATGAGGTAGAAGCAAAACACTATTCAAAATGGGAACAATCAAAAAGTTTCGCTTGTGGCTTATCTCTAACTGACTCTCAATCTGAAAGTTTAGGCGACCCTTATTCCATTGTGATACCACCTCCTAATGTTACCGGAAGTCTCCATATGGGGCATGCGTTAAACAATACCCTGCAAGATGTACTTATTAGATATAACAGGATGAAAGGTAGGGATACTCTCTGGCAACCAGGTATGGATCATGCCGGAATTGCAACTCAAATGGTTGTAGAACGCCAGTTGGCGGAAAAAGAAATAGCATTAGATAGAGGGCAAAAGCATTTCTCTGATAAAACTTCCTTGATCAATCGGCCTGACTTTATTGAAAAGGTGTGGGAGTGGAAAGCGGCTTCGGGAGGTTCAATAGTCCAGCAGCTGAGGAGGCTCGGTTCTTCGTGTGACTGGACACGCGAGCGTTTTACTATGGACGAGGGGTTATCTAATGCGGTAAGGCACGTTTTTGTTTCTCTCTACAATGAAGGTCTGATTTATAGGGATAAAAGATTAGTTAACTGGGATCCAAAATTTCATACAGCAATTTCGGATCTCGAAGTAGAACAACGAGAAGAAGAGGGCAGCCTTTGGTATTTTAATTATCCAATCGCAGAAGACCCCGTTAATTTTATTACTGTAGCGACAACCCGCCCCGAGACGATGTTTGGAGATACAGCTGTAGCAGTTCACCCTGATGACGGTCGTTTCACCAAACTTATTGGCTCGATGGTTCGCCTTCCCATAGTGGGTCGGTTAATACCCATTATTGCCGATGAATATAGTGATCCAGAAAAAGGAAGTGGCGCTGTAAAAATTACTCCTGCACATGA
>DEBE01000019.1:18451-22091 GCA_002348425.1 Alphaproteobacteria bacterium UBA2964
TAATTTTATTACTGTAGCGACAACGCGTCCCGAGACAATGTTTGGAGATACGGCTGTAGCAGTTCACCCAGATGACGATCGTTACACCAAACTTATTGGGTCAATGGTTCGCCTTCCCATAGTGGGTCGGTTAATACCCATAATTGCCGATGAATATAGTGATCCAGAAAAAGGAAGTGGCGCTGTAAAAATTACACCTGCACATGATTTTAATGATTTTGAGGTGGGTAAAAGGCATGAACTTCCAATGGTAAATGTATTTGATGCATCAGCCAATATGAATGACGATGTCCCGAAGAAATTTAGAGGTTTGGACCGGTTTTCCGCGCGTGAGAAGGTTATTGAAGAGATGACTAGCTTAGGTCTTTTAAAGAAAATTGATCCTAATCCAATGACCGTTCCATATGGTGACCGGTCCGGGGTTGTTATAGAACCTCGTCTTACCGATCAATGGTATGTAGATGCGGTTACTATGGCTAAACCGGCAATCGAGGCTGTTGAAAGTGGAAAAACAAAATTTGTTCCACAACATTGGGAAAATACTTATTACGAGTGGATGCGAAATATTCAACCATGGTGCATTTCTCGGCAAATTTGGTGGGGGCATCAAATACCGGCTTGGTATGGCCCTGATGGAGAGGTTTTCGTCGCAGAAAACTCGAAAATTGCCGCTGAAGTAGCCAAAAGACACTATGGGAAGGAAGTGGCGCTAAAGCAAGATGAAGATGTTCTAGATACTTGGTTTTCCTCGGCTCTTTGGCCCTTTTCGACTCTTGGTTGGCCAGAAGAAACACCGGAATTGAATCGTTATTACCCCACAAATGTTCTAGTCACAGGGTTTGACATTATATTTTTCTGGGTAGCACGAATGATGATGATGGGGCTACATTATACAAATTCTGTTCCGTTCAGCACAGTATACATTCATGCACTCGTAAGAGATGAAAAAGGACAAAAAATGTCCAAAAGTAAGGGTAATGTCTTGGATCCACTTGAGATTATTGATGAATATGGGGCTGATACACTTCGCTTTACTTTAACTGCAATGGCTGCCCAAGGAAGAGACATACAATTATCCACAGGGCGAATTGAGGGCTACAGAAATTTTATTACCAAGCTTTGGAATGCTGCTCGATACGCGGAAATTAATAGTTGCCAGCATGAAGATTGGTTTGATCCCAGTTCTTGTTCTCAGAAGGTTAATCAATGGATCGTTGGTGCCGTGGCGGAAACCGAACAAAAAGTATCAATTGGACTGGAAGAATATCGATTTAATGACGCGGCTAACGCCATATACCAGTTCACTTGGCATAGCTTCTGTGATTGGTATTTAGAGTTTACCAAGCCTGTTTTGAGCAGTGATGATGAGCATGCCATTAAGGAAACCCGAGCGACTATGGGTTGGGTCATCGAGAAAATTTTGCTCCTACTTCATCCAATCGCACCATTTGTAACAGAGGAGTTGTGGCAGGAAACAGCCCCATTGGGAGGCAGGGTTACCTCCTTAATCAAGGCACCCTGGCCGCAGTTAAATGCATTGGAGTTACACAAATCCGCTAACAGTGAAATGAGCTGGCTTATCGAATTAATTTCAGGAATACGGGCCGTTCGAGCCGAGATGAACATTCCCCCTGGAAGCAAGACAGGGTTAAACGTAAGGGACGCCGATCCAATCACGGCTAAAAGACTTGAAGATCATCGGCGGCTAATCGAACGGTTAGCACGAATTGAGAATATTGATGTTGACGGTGTTATTTCTCCGGAAGGCTCAGTTCAGATTGTGCTGGAGAATGTAACCTACTTTTTGCCGGTTGGGTCCTTAATAGATAAAACTAAGGAAATTCGACGCCTCAACAAAAAAATATCTGAGATCGAAAGCGAAATTATAGGTTTGGAAAAGAAGCTTTCTAATACTAACTTTACTTCAAAGGCACCTTTTGAGGTAGTCGAAGAAAATCAGGAACGGTTGATTAATTATAAGGCTTCTCTTGATAAGTTAAGTGAGGCACTACAACGCATTGAATCTCTATAAAATTTTCGGATTTGATCAATGAATATAAGAATTGGGACAAGTGAAGTTGATGGAACGTTCCATCGGCAGGGTGAAGCGATCGCAAGCTTTCTAAGAAAGAAATATACTGTTGAAACAAAACCAATGACCGGTTCAAGCGTCGGCAGTGCATTAGGGTTGGATAGTGGAGAGCTTGAATTTGGATTTTCTGCATCAAACTGGATTGGCAGAGCGTTGAGAGGCGAAAATCCTTTTGATAACCCCATATCTCTTAGAATGGTTGCGCCTGCAAATGTTGGTCCCATGTTTTTTGTAGTACGCGAGGACTCAAAACTTTATCATATAAATGATATGCGTGGTTGCAGGGTTGCTGTTAATTTCAGGGATAGCGGCATGTTTCAGCATACAAAAACTATATTTGGCATTTTAGGAATATCCTTTGATGAATTTGCTCCTGTTTATGTCGGCTTCGAAGAGGGCGCAGAAAAGTTGATTAAAGGTGAAATTGATGCGCAATGGCAGTGTCCGATCCCTAATCCAGTTATGACAAAACTGGCAAATAAATTAAATGTTCGGGTTTTGGAGTATGGGTCAGGACAACTTGAAGAGGTTATAGAAAAAGGAAAGTTTTATCGCCAAACAACGATGCATAAGGGTTCGTTTAGAGGGGTTCTTAGTGATACAAAACAGGTGGGCGTATTAAATGTCATAGCGACGCATGAAAGAGTGAATTCAGAGCAGGTGAAAGACTTCGTTGTGTCTATGATTACTAATGCTAGGGAGCTTGGTAAAATTGAGGAGCTTTTTACAGGTTTGAATGATTTATTTAGTGAAATAGGAAAAGAAGGTCGTTCGATAATAGAGCCAGGTTGTGTAAGACTTCATGACGGAGCAGTAGAGGCATACCGAGAGTTTGGTTTGCTCTAATAAACAAATGTTTATTTGAATAAAAAAATAATAATTAGTATTAAGAAAAAAGAGGATCCTAATGTCAGACCGTGCAAGGGGCAAAAGAAAACCCATAAAAGGACAAAAAAACTTTTTGAAGAAATTTGATAAGTCAAAATTGCCTAGTCGTCATGTCACTGAAGGGCCGGAACGAGCGCCGCACAGAAGCTATTTATATGCGATGGGGTTAACGGATGAACAAATTCATCAACCCCTTGTGGGTGTGGCCACCTGTTGGAATGAGGCCGCGCCTTGTAACATAGCACTCTCACGGCAAGCCCAAGCTGCAAAACGTGGTGTCACAGAAAATGGCGGAACTCCAAGGGAATTTACCACTATAACTGTTACCGATGGCATCGCGATGGGGCACGCCGGTATGAAGTCTTCGCTTGTTTCTCGGGAGGTTATTGCGGATTCGGTTGAGCTGACAATGCGAGGCCATTGCTACGATGCCCTTATAGGGCTCGCGGGCTGTGATAAATCATTGCCAGGAATGATGATGGCGATGGTACGCCTTAACGTACCCAGTATATTTATTTATGGAGGGACAATTTTACCTGGTCGCTTTCAAGGAAGGGATGTAACTGTTGTAGATGTTTTTGAAGGCGTAGGGATGCATGCCGCCGGCAAGATGTCTGACGCAGAACTTCAGAAATTAGAAAGTGTCGCTTGCCCTTGCGA
>DEBE01000121.1 GCA_002348425.1 Alphaproteobacteria bacterium UBA2964
CCACAAAGGCCATAAAGGCCACGAAGGGCACCACCATGGCGGCACAGACTTACATCTTTGGTTAGATCCCAAAAATGCAATACAATTTGTTCACAAAATTGAAACTGTGTTGAAGAATGCGGATCCGAAAAATTCTGAAACTTATAGTGTAAACGCCAATCAACTCCGCAAACAACTAAACAATTTGACTAAAAATATCAGTTCGCAGCTGCAGCTTTTAGAAAAAAGGCCTTTTATTGTTTTCCATGATGCTTACCAATATTATGAGAAACGATTTGGATTGAAAGCTAGCGGTGTTATAACACTGAACCCTGAAGTGCCTCCCGGTTTCAAACAAGTTTCCAAAATTAGGAAAGAGCTTAAAGGTGTGGGAGCGGCGTGCATATTCCAAGAACCCCAATTTAATCAAAGAATTGCCAAAGCTCTCGCCCGCGGTACCGGCACAAAAGTTCTTTCAATTGACCCACTTGGTGCAGCTATAAAGCCTGGACCGGCAATGTATGTAACGCTGCTTGGTAATATAACCACTTCATTTAAAAATTGCCTAATGAATAAAAAATAATCCATAAATTCGGTATAAGACTTCCGCCGCTGCAAGCAATTTGCTAGCATAAGGTTGACGATGTTCCCTAAACTGGCTGAATAAATATGGATGGGATAGGCAGTAATATTACCTATAAAACAATATCTGTTACGCTCGCAAGCCCTACAGTGGGTGCGGAGATCGGTAATATTGACTTAACAAAACCACTCACAGAATCGGCGCTTTCTGAAGTTAAACACGCCTTCACAGAACATTGTGTCCTGTTTTTTCGAAACCAAAAAATAAGTTTCGAGGACCACGTAAGGCTTGCAGAGTATTTCGGGCCTATTGGATCTCATGTCGGAAAAAAAACAAATAGTGCGACTACCGAGGATCCACGTGTCAGAAAATTCCACTTTGATGAAAATTCGGAAACTGTCTCCGGCCATATTTGGCACACAGATCAGTCCTGTGCCGAATTACCCCCTCTGGGGAGCATCCTGTATAATCACACCGTGCCACCGAACGGTGGAGGGGATACTATGTTTGCGAGTATGTATGCGGCTTACGACGGACTATCGGATCGAATGAAAAATTATCTTGAAGGAATGACTGCCTGGCATGACGGAGTTCCGACCTTTGGTCCAGGTACTCCGAATGCTACACACCCGGTAATCGTTCAACACCCGGAAAGTGGACGAAAACTTTTATTTGTTAATCGGAGCTTTACGAAACGTATCAATGAGGTCTCGTCAACAGAGAGCGAAGGAATTCTTCGCTTCCTATGGGATCACTGCGCCTTACCGGAATTCTGCCACCGATTTCGTTGGGAACCTCACTCGATCGCTTTTTGGGATAACCGCTGTGCACAACACCGGGCAACGAATGACTACCTGCCGAATGTACGCTCAGGATATAGAGTACAAATTGAAGGAACCGTGGGACCGGTTGCCCCTTGATAGAGAGGTTTACCTTATCCAAATATAGTTGACATCATTTGACTTTCTAAATTTATTTCAAATAAAGGTCTTGGTGAGTTTTCCCAATGAGTATCTTAATGTATATATCTTCTAGTGATCTATAATTAAGCATGAATTTTACAAAATGATTGATCAATGAAACCTGCTGCATTTGAATACCACGCGCCAACCACGATAGATGAAGCAATAGAGCTACTGTCAGAACACGCGCAAAATGATGGACGAATTCTCGCCGGTGGTCAGAGCTTGGTGCCAACTATGGCCTTTAGACTTGCCCGCCCAACACATCTTATCGATATTAACGATATCAATGATTTAAATACCCTAAAGGAAGAAGATAACACACTTCAAATTGGCGCCACGGTGCGGCATGCAAAGTTTCACGAGCCGGTATGTAGCGGTGTTTTAGGTAATTTGCTAACTGACGTTGTGCGCAACATTGCGCACTATCCCATTCGCCAGAGAGGCACATTTTGCGGCAGTATAGCTCACTCCGACCCTGCTTCCGAATGGTGCCTAATTGCAGCAACCCTCGATGCCACTATGGTTGCAGTGAGTAAAAAAGGCGACAGACATATACCTGCAGCTGAATTCTTTGAGACGATAATGACCACCTCTTTAGAGCAAGACGAATTACTGAGTGAAGTACGTATTCCACTACTAAGTAATGACACAGTTTATGGCTTTGAAGAGTTTAGCCGTCGCGCTGGAGATTTTGCTATCTCAATGACTTTAGTAACATATAGGTTGGAAAGTGGTAAGATAATCAACCCTCACGTAGGAATTGGGGGCGCCGAAGATCGGCCACGGAGAATTTCTGCCGCAGAAGATGAACTGTTAGATCAACTCCCTAATAGTGAAACTTTCTTGAAGGCAGCAAAGGCCGCAAGCGAATTCATTGATCCCATGGAGGATCATGCAACAACAGCTCAATATCGTCGCGATTTAACTGAAACATTGGTCCGCAGGGCGCTGGAGAAGACAATAGTATGAATAAAAAAAGAGAGGTAAACTTTACCATTAATGGCCAAAATTATAATGTTTCTGTTGACCCTCGCTGGACCTTGGCCGATGTTATACGAGACCATTGTGGACAAACTGGAACCCACCTCGGCTGTGAACATGGCATTTGTGGCGCTTGTACAGTTTTAGTTGATAACAACCCGATACGCTCTTGTCTGATGTTTGGCATTCAGGCTGATGGAAAAAGTATTCGCACAGTTGAAGGGCTTGCAAAAGGTGATGAATATCACCCTCTGCAAAAAGCATTCATGGAAAATCATGCCCTTCAATGCGGTTATTGCACCCCAGGTTTCCTAATGCTTGCGGCAGGTATATTGGAGAGTCAACCCAATATCAGTGATGAAGATCTTGACGAAGTCTTATCTTCTAATCTTTGTCGATGCACGGGTTATGCAAATATTGTAAAAGCGGTGCGCAGTGCACGCGATAAAATGAAGACAACAAGCTAATGGCTAGCAACACTAATGAAATGCTCGGACACCTTGGAGATAGTGTCGTTCGGCTTGAAGATCCGCCTCTTGTAAAGGGCCAAGGTCGTTTCGTAGGTGATATTAATTTTCCGAACCAGCTCCACATGCGAATTTTTCGAAGTCCATATGCTCATGGTAAAATAAAATCAATTGATACTGCATCTGCATTAGCTTATCCTGGGGTAGTTGCTGTTTGGACAAGCGACGACATCCAAGATATTCCGCCCATTGACTTTCGTGAAGGCAGTGATCCTACCCTCGCTCTATTTCGTCAATACCCGCTCGCGCGGGAACTTGTACGATATGTCGGTGATCCGGTAGCCGCCGTCTTTGCTGACGACCCCTACACAGCGGAAGACGCTGCTGAATTGGTTAATCTTGAAATTGAGCCCCTACCTGTTCTTATCAACGCGGATGACCCACCCCAAGACTTTAAGGGTCAAGCAAAAACTGAAGCTGCAGTCGTTGAGCAGGGATATGGCGATATAGAGGCAACCTTTTCAGACGCCTACAAAATCGTTGAGGTAGACGTAAAGGTCAGTCGACACACCGGGGTACCGATGGAATGCCGCGGTGCAATTGGCCGCTATGATGCGGCCCGTGATATCTTGGAAATGTACGGAGCCGCAAAGGTTCCTCATAGGAATCGCGACACTCTATGCCGAATGTTAAATCGTCCCGCTTCCAGCTTGCATCTATTTGAGGGCCATACTGGGGGGGGATTTGGTATTCGAGGCGAACTCTACCCAGAGGATGTACTCGTTTGTGTTGGCGCTCTGCGTTTGGGTCGCCCTATCAAATGGATAGAAGATCGCCAGGAACATTTGATGGCTGCCAACCACTCACGCCAACAACGTCATATCATTCGTGCAGCAGTTGCTGAGGATGGTGAAGTTATTGGATTAGATGACGAATTATACCTCGACCAAGGAGGTTATATACGGACCCATGGCACCAGGGTTGCAAATATGACCACTGGTACTCTCCCTGGGCCCTACAGGTTTCCTGTATACCGGTCCGTATGCCATTTTTGTCTAACAAATAAAACTCCGGCTGCCACCTATCGGTCCCCGGGTCGCTGTGAAAGTACTTTTGTGCGTGAGCGCTTGATGGATGCTGTGGCGGTAGCTATGGAAATGGATCCAATTGCGGTGCGCCGGCGAAATTTGATTTCGCTTGAAGAAATGCCCTATGGGAGAGATCTAGATGTTCTTGGTGACTCGGTAGAACACGACCCAGGCGATTACGCCGGCCTTCTTGATCAGGGTTTAGAAAAAATACGATGGACGGATTTACAGAAAAGTCTCGCTGAAAGACGCGAGAAAGGAGAGTTGGTAGGCGCCGGCATTTCAATGTTTTTCGAAAAA
>DEBE01000132.1:0-652 GCA_002348425.1 Alphaproteobacteria bacterium UBA2964
AAGATTGGGGAGGATGACCAAACCAAGATTGATTTTGAAACTGCTGATGAAATACATTTTTATTCAGCTAATGCGGAAAGGTGCAGGATAGATTCATCGGGAAGATTTATGGTTGCCACGGACACCACCGCTGGCTATTTTGATGGCCAATTTTTATGCCAAGGTCGTGCACATTTTCGACACGATTCAAATGACATGGTTCTTATTTGGAACCAACAAACTTCTGGCACAGCGTATTTTCTGCGCTTCGGGCATGGGTCAAGTTGGTCGGAACAAGGAACGATCACTCATGCTACTGGCGGCTCTACCGCATACAACACCAGTTCGGATTACAGACTAAAAAATGTTGGTGGTCAAATTGCAAACGCCACTGAAAAAATCAAGGCACTTAAACCCATAACATATTCTTGGAAAACAACACCCGATATTGAAAACGATGGATTCCTAGCCCATGAGGTTGCAGAGGCAGGTTTTGATTTTGCGGTAACAGGTGAAAAAGACGCTATAAAAGAAGATGGGTCCATCGAAGCGCAACAACTCGATCAATCAAAACTTATACCTGCTTTGGTGAAAACTATTCAAGAACTTGAGGCGCGAATTACAGCCTTAGAAGGAGATTAAATGACGCTGTGATAAAAACTTTTTATTTTTT
>DEBE01000132.1:1060-2904 GCA_002348425.1 Alphaproteobacteria bacterium UBA2964
CCGGCTCCGATTTTGCTTGAACAACACGACGAACAACCTCTTGCAAAAGGCATGAGCAGCCGGGGTGCCGTAATAACGATTTACGTTTCACGAGAGGGAACTTGGACGATTATCGCACAACCAGAGGAAAAAGTTTTTTGCATTCTGGATATGGGACGACGATTTGGCCCGGTAGAAATCAAAAAAAAAAGGAATTGATATAAAATGGCTGTTCGTAAATCTCCCACTCAACTGGCAAATGCAGCACTCGATGCCATTGCAAAACATGAAAAAGAATGCAGCGAACGGTGGCGCGAATGCACCTACGAACTGAAGGCATTAAGCCATCAAGTTAAGGCACATTCAGCCAGATGGGAGAAATTGGCTTGGCTTGTAGTATCAACTTTGGTGGCAGGAATATTAACCGCATTTTTTAAAACTTTTATGTAAAGGAGAAAGATAATGGATTGGATGATTGAGCGAATTAAAGAGCCAAGCTCATGGGCAGGTGTAGCCCTTGGCTTTGTAATTATTGCCATTGTAACCAACACCGGGTGGCCTATGTTTATCGGTGCCGCAGCGGCTGGCGGTGCAATACTCCTAAAAGAAAAGATCATCTGATGGAGTGGGCGTTAGCAACTTTCGGAGGAAAGTTCTGCTGTATTTTTGCCAGCACTTGCGGCGGTGCAGCTAACGTGTTGACGAAGCGCAACTGGGGCTGGGGTGCCGTTAAAGATATTGGACTAAGTATTGTCGTTGGCTGGATTGCGGCAGAGTTCTTAATCCCGGCGGCGATGAGCTATTGGAAATTTAGCGCAGAGGTTGCTGTCGGTCTGGCCTTTCTTATTGGCTACTGCGGCATCCGTTTGCTTCCAAAATTAGAAGAAGCACTGATGAATAAGGTAAGCAAATGATTCCGTTCATAGGGCCACTTATCAGCGCGGTCAGCTCTCTGGGCGGCAGTTATCTGGAACGCAAAACAGCAGAGGCCAAGGGTAAAACCAAAGTCGCTATTGCTAAAGCAGAAGGTGACATTAACTGGGATATTGAACAAGCGCGAGCATCTCAGGGTAGTTTTAAAGATGAGCTACTTTGCATTATTTTTTGCATACCTCTTTGTATGTGCTTTATCCCCGGATTAGAAAAGTACGCCGTCCGAGGATTTGAAATATTGGCGACCATGCCTGAGTGGTATCAGTACACGCTTGGCGTCATCGTAGCAGCCAGCTTCGGGTTCCGGGGTGTTACAAAATTCATGGGTAAAAAATGACTGACTTAATTGACGAAATCGCAGCTTCCCTAAAAATTGAAGAAGGTTTTTCTGAGCATTGTTACACTTGCACAGAGGGCAAGCACACAATCGGCTATGGCAGAAACATCGACAAAGATGGCGGCCTTGGCATAAGCGAAGACGAAGCCGAATATCTTCTGCACAACGATATTAAACGCACGATTAAAGAGTGCGAAAATTGGTANNCGGCAGTTATCTGGAACGCAAAACCGCAGAGTCAAAAGGTAAAGCACGGGTTGCTATTGCTAAAGCTGAAGGAGACATAAACTGGGATATTGAACAAGCGAAAGCAAGTAGCTCAAGCTGGAAAGACGAATACCTTTGTATTTTGGTTTCAATACCACTTATCTGCGCGTGGATTCCTGGACTTGAGCATCACATTCAAAGAGGGTTTGAGGTGCTTGAACGCATGCCCCAATGGTATCAGGCAATTTTGTTATTAGCGTTTTCTGCATCGTTTGGGTATCGCGGTCTGATGAAGTTTATGGGGCGTAAAAAGTGAGCGACATAATAGATGAGATCACGGCAAGCCTGATGATTGAAGAAGGTTTCCGCGCACACGCCTATCACGATA
>DEBE01000135.1:0-16317 GCA_002348425.1 Alphaproteobacteria bacterium UBA2964
AACGCATTTAGGCGTCTCAAGGCCTGAGTATTAACGACGTGAACACACTATGTCTATAATAAGACACATATCTTCATAGTAATTTATTTTTAGAATTACGCAGTCTGATGAATTTAAATTAAAAAAATTTATTACTAACCAAAAATTTAAATTAACAAATGGATAAGGAAATTTCCTTTTTTAAATATTACACTTCATTTTCATCAGTGTTTTCTGAAGCTGGTGCCTCCTTAAGTGCAGCCTCTGCAATTAAGCCAGCACTTTCTCTAATTTCCCTTTCAATTGATTCTGCCATCTCCGGATTTTCTCGTAAAAACTGCTTGGAATTCTCTCGTCCCTGTCCTATCCGTTGACTATCATACGAAAACCAAGCACCTGACTTCTCGACAATGCCAGCTTTTACTCCCAGATCAATTAGCTCTCCCATTTTGGAGATACCTTCTCCATACATTATATCAAATTCAATCATCTTAAATGGAGGCGCGACTTTGTTTTTAACAACTTTAACTCTAGTCTGATTTCCTACAATCTCGTCGCGATCCTTAATTGCCCCAATCCTACGAATATCTAGCCTTACAGATGAGTAAAATTTAAGAGCGTTACCACCAGAGGTTGTTTCAGGATTGCCAAACATAACACCAATTTTCATACGGATTTGGTTGATAAAAATAATCATACAATGTGAACGTGATATAGATCCCGTGAGTTTTCTGAGTGCTTGGCTCATAAGACGCGCCTGTAAACCAACATGAGAGTCGCCCATTTCTCCCTCGAGCTCTGCCTTCGGAACCAATGCGGCAACTGAGTCAATAACAATCACATCAATGGCGCTCGAGCGAACGAGCGTATCTGCTATTTCCAGAGCCTGTTCGCCTGCGTCTGGTTGAGAGATTAAAAGCTCATCAATTTGTACCCCAAGTTTTTGAGCATAAACCGGATCAAGTGCATGTTCCGCATCAATAAATGCGCATTGTCCTCCGCTTTTTTGGGCTTCCGCAACACAATGAAGAGCAAGTGTCGTTTTTCCAGAGGATTCCGGCCCATAAATTTCAATTACACGACCTTTAGGCAAACCACCAATACCAAGAGCAATATCTAACCCTAGTGAACCAGTAGATACAGACTCAGTTTCTACTACCTGACCTTCACCAAGTTTCATAATAGAGCCCTTACCATATGAACGCTCTATTTGTTGCAACGCGGAATCAAGTGCTTTTGATTTATCCATTACATCCTTATCCACAAGTCTTAAAGCGGGATCTGCCATTTTAATCTCCTTATTTCATACTCGTCAGATTCGTTCAACTTAGGCTCTACATAATTGTTTTGTACCTGTTTTGTTCTTTTTTGCAAGAAAAATTTTTTATTTATTTAATTTCAATAACTTAGGGTTATTAGTTTTTATTTTGTTCTGCTCCTTATTTGAAAATTAAAATAATTAAATCGTTATAAGTCTGTTTGCAAAACTACTAGCGTTTTGATCGTTAAAACTATTGATTTTTGAGTTATAACTTAGAAAAGAAACTCAAAGTTATTATTAAATACATTATGGTTACGTACTGATCTTTAATAGTGAGTCTTTTTTGCAACAATTTACGTAAATTTGAGAATTAATTTTAACCTGGGGATTTTCTTCTTGACCCTGCGAATCATCATGTGATTCGATTCGTTTATGTCTGTTGTATTAGAAATTCGCCGACGTGGGCGTCAAATTGCGGGATCAATTTTAGGAGCTTTAATATTCCTATATTTTGTCTTGCATGCAATACAAGGTGACCGGGGTTTACTTGCATGGCTGCAAATTAGGCAACAGATTGCTATAGCAAATTCAGAATTAGAAATTTCTGAAAGTAAAAGGAATTATTGGGAACGCAAAATATCCTTGCTAAAAAGCGATTCAATGAACAGAGATATGCTGGACGAGAGGGTACGAATCGTGACAGGGTTTATTGGTGAAAATGAACTAGTGATTCTTCACAGTAATGACCACAACTAGATCAAACCCAGTCAATAGTAATAATTACTGAAGAAATATAAGGTTCTATTCATAGTGACTAACTTTTCAAATTCTTTGACAAAATGCCTTGGTATCGAATTCCCGATTTTGCTCGCGCCCATGGCGGGAGGGCCAACAACACCTCAACTTGTTACCGCTGTATCAAATGCGGGCGGGTTAGGCCAGTTTGGTGCGGCATACCTTAATGAAGACGAGATAGTTACTATGGCTAATCAATTGCGGGCCTCTACAAATAAAAGCTTTGGGATTAATTTATTTTTACCACAAAAACCAAAATATACCGATCAAGAATTTTCCAAAGCAACCGAAGCATTAACTTACTATTTTTCGAAATTTGGTTTAAAACTGCCAAAAAATATCATTGATACTACTCCAAGCTTCAGTCAGCAATTGAAGGCAGTGATTGAAAGTGATATTAAATTTTGTTCCTTTCACTTAGGTCTCCCAACAAAAATAAATATACAAGAACTAAGAGAAGCCGGTATTTTTACTGCTGCATCTGCAACTTCCGTAGAGGAAGGAAAACAGGCCGAGGAAAGAGGTGTCGATTTTATTATAGCTCAAGGGTCAGAAGCTGGTGGGCATCGGGGAACCTGGATAGGAGACTGGCGTCATTCAATGACAGGATCACTGACCCTTCTCGCTCAACTAAAAGCACTTTTATCCACACCAATAATTGCAGCTGGGGGTATTATGAATGGGGCTGGCATTGCAGCAGCAATGGCCCTTGGCGCAGTCGGAGTACAAATGGGAACGGCATTCCTGACTTGCCCTGAAGCTGGGGTAAATGACGATTATAAAAAGGCGCTATTAAACACAAGTCATGATAATACAATAGTAACTCGCACATTTTCGGGGCGTCCAGCGAGAGGGTTGCGCAACTACTATATAGAGAAAATGGAAAACTCGGGCTCCTACGCTCTTCCTTTTCCTTTACAAAATATCTTAACAGGACCTCTCCGAAAGGCCGCCGCTAAGGAGAATAACACTGATTTTATGTCAATGTGGTGTGGGCAAGGAGCTAGTCTCAGCCGCGGAATACCTGCCGCCAAATTGATTAAGGCTTTGGTTGACGAATACAATCAAACTTTAATAACGATAGCTAATTAGTAAAAATTTAGGAATTTGACGCGGCAAACTCTCTTTTCCACTTCTCCATCGGTTGATATGTAGGGTCTGCATAACATTTCTGTTCACAAGCTTTTAAAACTTCTTCATCAGACTTGTTGAAATCAATCAATTCACGGTGTGGTTGAGCTATATACCAGGGTGTTGCCATATAAACCTCGATTCTATTGCCTTCAGGATCGGGAAAATAAACTGACAATGCTGATCCATGATCTACCGGTTCAATACCATTGAGTCCACTTTCCACCACCTTGTTATATGCCTGCCGAACTTCCGACAAATTATTAACTCGAAAGGATATTTGGTTTATTGTCGTCCGCTCTCCATCACTTCGTTTAGCCGCCATTACTATTTGGTGATGTTCTTCTGGATTACGGCTAAGAAAAACCAATTCGGGGCCTTTTCCGCCCCCAGCACGGCCTCGATCAGTTACTTTAAAACCTAGGATGTCAGTATAGAATTTTACCATTTTATCAACATTGATGACATCAATACCAAGGTGGCCGAAGTTCATTTCAGGCAAATTTCCCATAATTTTCCCCTTCCAATTTTTATCGATCAATATAATTACGAATATAGACGTTGTTACTTTGGAAATGAATTTAATTGCTTATAAAATTAGCCCAAGAATATTTTAACGAATAAAGCTTAATTATAACAATTAACATCAGATTTTAAAATTGGTTACCCATCGCTCAAAATGGAAAAAACATCTCCATCGTTGGAAAGCCCTTCGATATGCAATCGGTGCCAGACTGAATAAAATAATAGTATCCAAGCTGCTAATCCTGCACGGCGACTTTTACTTTTAAAAATTGCCTCAACGGTATCTGGGTCACAGAGTTCGACTATTCCGGATTGTTTTGCCACTAGAGGGCCCAAAATGTTACCCTTACGAAAAATCCACTCACCGACAGGAACCGTAAAACCTCTTTTTTTTGAAAAAGGCTTGGCTACTGGCGCATGCTCAGATAGCCATTTTCTTAAAATCCATTTCCCTGTGCGTCCTTTAATCTTTAAAGAATCCGGCAAACGAAATGCTTCTTTCGCTATAACCGGATCTAGGAATGGTGTTCGTCCTTCAATACCATGTGCCATTAAACACCTATCCAATTTGATTAGAAGGTCATGGGGGAGCCAATCAGCAAAATCATTGGCTTGTACGTTTTGTAATGAGCTTCGGCTTTCGCTATATATATCAGTCTCGTAAGCTGCAATTCCATTGCGCCAATCTCTAGAATTAGTCCGAAGTAGGTTCATTCCCTCTAAAGCACCCCGCGAACGCACCGCCCTAGGGTAACGCCACCACGGTCGTATTGCAGAACGGTAACGACTATAACCACCAAATAATTCATCTCCGCCTTCACCGCATAAAATTACCTTAAATTGTTGTCCTGCAACTTCTCCCAATTTATATGTGGGCAATTCTGCATAGTCTGCCACAGGATCATCCATAGCACGCGCGACCAAAGGAATAGTCTTCCAAAAATCATCTTCAGTAAAATCAACTTCGGTATGTTCCGCACCTAATGATTTCGCAACTAAAGCCGCGTGCTTTCGTTCATCTGTCTCTTCCGTATCTGAGAATCCAACTGTGAAAGCATGGACTGGTTGATCATTTAGTTTGCTCATAGCCGCAAGTATGGCCGACGAATCTATGCCACCTGATAAAAACATCCCGTAGGGTACGTCACTCCGCTGATGTACATTGATACTATCAAATAAGGCACTCCCAACGCGCTCCAATGCAATCTCTTCTTCAACCTCCTGCGGGCCACCAGATGGCAATGCATCCTGCCGAAAGGTTTTAGAAATTTTTCCTGACTCAACAATTATTGTTTCGCCAGGTAAAACCCTGAATATATTTGACAATACCGTTTCTCTGCCTACGGAAAACTGAAGTTGCAATAATTCTTCAGCAGCCGATTTGCGAATATCAGCAGAAATTAGGCCAGAAGCTAGAAACGCTTGCGGTTCAGAGGCAAAAGCAAACCCAAAGGGCCCGACCGTATAGTAGAGCTGTTTTATTCCAAATGGATCCCGAGTCAATACCAGGCTTCGATTTTCAGGGTCGTAAATTGCAATAGCATACATCCCCCTTAAGTGACGGGCAAAACCCTCTCCAAACTTTGAGTAAAGGTGCAGAGGCACTTCACAATCTGAGGTTGTTTTAAAGTCAACCTCTGGCATTTGGGATTTTAGCTCAACATAATTATAGATTTCTGCATTAGCTACAAGCGTAGTACCATTCGGCGTTGATAATGGTTGATCTCCCGTATCAAGGTCGATAATAGCCAATCGGCGGTGTGCCATTCCAATGTTATTCTTAAAATAAAGTCCGGCCCCATCGGGTCCACGGTGTATCAAAGCATTTTGCATTGATGTAATTAGGTTCGGGTCAGGAGAATCCCCCGAAGCAGTCATGACACCATTAATCCCGCACATTAGTTTATAAGTCTTTCAAATAATTTAAGGTACTGGTTGACGACACGTTTCTCAGTATAAGTCTCCTGATATCTTTTACGTCCCGCCGCCGCAAGTTTATTGCAGAAAACAGGGTTCAAATATAGCTCCTGGATCGCGTTTGATAGAGCAAATGGATCTTCATTGGGTACAATCAAACCTGTTGTCCCATGCTCTATGATTGAGCTTGGGCCTTCACTAGCGGACGCAACAATTGCAGTCGAATAAAGCCATGACTCGATAACAATATTTCCAAAGGGCTCATGACGTGATGAACATATAAACACGTCAGCCGCAGAATAAAGCGGGCCCGGATCTAATACCCAACCTAAAAACCTTACTCTTTCAGATACGCCTAAATTCCGAGACATATCCATAAGCTTTTTCTTTAAAGGTCCATCTCCACCTAACCAAAGGAAATGATTTGGCAGTTTTTGCATGGCCTTTAATAAAATATCAAAACCCTTATTCGGATGAAATCTACCTAAAGCCAATAGTAAAGGCGCGTCGTCAGGGGTATCATATTTCTTCCGCTGGACCGGCATAGCCCGGGTATCCGGCACAAAATTCGGAATAACAGATACATCGTTAGTGGCCCTACCACTATCAATATAAAACGTGGCCAAATCTTCGGTCGTTACGACCAAATGCTCGCACTCTTTGTAGTATTTTGGCGGGTAATAACCGCGAGGTGAGCCGAGGTGAATGAATACTCTGCCGTTACCATTAGATAACTTAGGAACAAATCTTGTCGGTCTATTCATCCAACTAATCACAATATCAGGTAAAAATAGTCCAATTTCCTTTTTTACCGCCCTACGCGTTGTTACATCCCAAAAACCGCCAAACCGAGCTGTGGAATAATCAACAGACGCCTCTGCAAACATTTTTTCTCTATCTATTGCATGTCTAGAGATAACTCGTTGCTCAAGACCAGCCTTTTCCAAACCAATAACGAGGCGACCAAAAAATGTCTCCGCCCCCCCCACTTTGGCCCCTGCCATAAGATGAAGAACACGCATCAGCTTATCAGTCCTTCAAATTCCGCTGCTGCGTCATTCCAACCCCAGTTTCTTTGAAGTCTTAAACTCATCTCATGGTTTCGGCGCCACAAATTATCATCTCGCAAAAGTTGAAGAGTCGCATTTGCAAATTCTTCATCATTTCCAGTTACAAAACCGGTCTTACCATTGACCACTCGTTCTGCTACGCAGCCTATATCTTGCACAACTACTGGTAGACCTGCCGCCTGTGCCTCACCTACAGCCAAACAAAATGTTTCGCCGGGATCTCCTCTATAAGGCAAAACCCTAGATCTGCTGAGCACAACCGCTAGCCGCTTCTTTGGGATAGGATCATGTAAGCATACATTTTGATTACTCATTGCATTAGCTTCATCTAAGATCAATTGCATTTGCCCTTTTTGAGATGAGCCAAGCTCTCCATAAGTTGCCGCTCCAGAATAAATATGTAATTCGGCGTTAGACATTTGAGGGTTGATATGATCTTTCCAAATTCCAAGCAACCAAGAAAGACTTCTTAGTGGGTTTGATGTAAAAATTGCCCTCGGTTCTGGAATGGTTCCAATTGGCTCAACTTTAACAAATTCGTCAGAGATACCATACGGAATAATTTTACGCCCGCCATCTGGCGCCCATTTCGGATAACTATTTGCATGAAAGTTACCCGAGAAAACTATTACGGGTTTACGGCTCCAGATTTTTGTCAAATATCGAAACTTAAGTAAATATTGGGCCGGATTATGTATCCAAAAAACTACAGCCCTAGAATCACAGGGAAGTGTAAGTAATTTGTCGCTCCTGTTCGCAATATAAAGGTCACAATGATCAGGCACTCCATTTTTTAAAGGAGCCCAATCAATGTTGTTTTTTTTCATAGTCCCAGAACAGTTATTTCTTATTAAAACTTCATGACCTCGCTCTGAGAAAGAATTGGCTAAAGATATAAAAGCAGTCTCCGCCCCGCCCAACGGACCCTGTTCTAGGGAATTTCCATCAAAACTTATTCCATCATCTACCATCAAAATTTTAGCCACTTGCACTCCCCTTAATTCTATCAAATAATTCACAAGTAGCCTTCTCCACCGCATCAACAGACAATCCATTCATTAAATTAGCTGAACTACGATGGTCGAAATCCTTTTTTCCAATGAGCGCATGATAACTCTCCGAAGAAACAACCGACTGACAATGGTCACCCCACGGGCCATACCGTTCAGCTGGGCTCGGGCCAAATAAGCCTATAGTTGGAACACCGAGAGCCGCCGCGATATGCATTAACCCGGAGTCATTTCCTATAAAAAAGCTGCACCTTTTGATACAAGCTGTCACCGAAGAAATTGAAGCTTTACCGATTAGGTCTATACATTCGGTATCAGTGAGGCCCTGAATTACCGGCATTGCAATATCCCGTTCATTCGTTGACCCAAAAATAGCAAACCGCTTACCAGAAAAAATTTTCCCTTTTCTTGTCAAACGCTGAATTAACTCAATAAAATTTTTTGAGGGCCAAACTTTTGGCATCCAATTGGCTGTAACGCCCAAACCAATAATAGGCGAACCATTCGGTATTAATTTTTGGCCCATATCCTCCATTGAATTAGAGATCCAGAGTTTTGGAGCGGGCGGATTATCTAGATTAAATAGGCTGGCAAGTTCTTCCACACGATGTAAATCAGAGGTTTTTTTATCAGACCGTAAAATCTTTCGGGATTTAGCTCGCAAAGAAAATGCTATAGCCGAAGAGCGTAAATCAACGATTAAATCCCATGATTGAGTAACAGTTGTGGCCCAAAGAGAAATCCAATGAATTGAAAAGGCCTTTTTATGGATTGTTATAACACGCTCAACTCCGGGGATTGGTTCAAATAGGGAGCTTGGCAAAGGACCGCAGGCGACAGTCAATGAAGCCGAAGGGTATTTTTCAATTATGTAACGAAGTATGGCTGTCGAAAGAACAGCATCCCCGATACGCGTCGACGTCACAAAAAGAATTTTCATTAAAATAACTATTGGACTCCAAGATATTTAATCTAAAATATAAAATAAATTCGGTCTCTGATTTTCATGTTCAATACTTTTTAAAATTTTCCGCTATCCTCATATTAAGAATTAAAGAAAACGTTCAATATTTATGACCCTTATAAAAATTAAAAGTAACTATGCATGACGTTTACTGCACAAAATTAAAAGATAGGAGCATTCTATCCATTACTGGTCCAGATACCTTGGCTTTCCTTCAAGGAATCGTCACGAATGATATGGAAAAATTAGTAGAAAAAAAAATGCAATTTTCTGCCATTTTGAACCCTCAGGGAAAATACTTATACGATTTTTTTATTTTTTATACCTCCACAGGCATTTTTATAGACTGCCAAAAAGATACTGTTGATACCCTGGAAAAAACACTAAATATGTATCGTCTTCGGGCAAAGGTAGAAATTAATAATAGAAGAGATGCGTTCTCAATATTTTCTATTATTCGACAACAAAATGAGGTGAAAATTTCTACCGAGGGTCAGTACGAGAATTTGAATAAATTCAAAGGGGTGATTACATCTGCAGACCCGCGCCTCACGCAATTAGGCACTAGAGCGATTATTCCTAATGAGTTTGAAAACCAAATCATTCCAATGAATGGATTTATAGAAAAAAATGAAATTTGGTATAAGCATTTACAAATATCCTTAGGGGTTGCTGATTATATACCAAATAGCATGTTAAGAGGTTATTTTCCTTTGGAACTTGGGTTTGATGAATTGAAGGCCGTCTCCTTTACTAAGGGGTGTTATGTCGGACAGGAGGTAACAGCAAGAATGAAGGTGCGAAACCTAGTCAAGAAACGTCTTTTTCCTGTTTCATTTCAGGGGGAGATACCCACGACAGGGACAAACATTTTGTCTCAGGGCAAAGGAGTCGGAGAAATTTTGGCGGTTACAAATAATCAGGGGTTAGCTATGTTGCGAATTGAAGCACTAAACCAAGCTCTCAATGAAGACCGAGAATTATTGGCAGAGAACACATTAGTCAAACCCACTATACCGTCCTGGTGTAATCTAAAAACATAGATTTTCTCATGGACTATAGAAAATCTAATCTTGGCTATTTTAATAGCGGCGCTGCAGATACCTACCCAAACAAAACAGCATTGATAGATCTATCCGGAACAAAGGTCACAAGAATAACTCATGGGCAGTTATCCCGTCGTATGACTAATGTTGCATCTATGCTCTTAAACATTGGAGTCAAGCAAGGGGAACGATTGTTGCTGGGCATGGGGAATAGATCCGAATTCATCGAAATATTTTTTGGATCAATGAGAGCGGGAATTATTCCTATCCCGCTGAATATTAAATTGGGTGCTAAAACAATAGATTTTATTATTAAAGATTCCGACTGTCGGGCCGCAATTATAGAACCTGATTGCAACGAAGATTTAGTTGAAGTGATTGAAAATAATAAATTACAAACATTGATAGCACTCAATCCTGTTCCTCATGGCTGGCTTGACTATGAACACTCATTAGAAACGTTTGCACAAAAACAATTTGGACCCAGTGAATTTAGTCATGGTGAAATTGCTTTTCTACCCTACACATCAGGGTCAACTGGACTCCCCAAAGGCGTATTACTTACGCACGAGGGAATGTTATGGGGAATTAAAAGTTCTCAAAAATACTGGCCTTCAAGCCATACCGACCGCGCATTGGTTGCGGGTCCTCTTTTTCATAAAAATGCGATGCGTGTTTCTATAAAACCAAAACTCTTTGTAGGGGGCTCTGCAGTCATTTTACCACATTTTGAACCAAAATTAATGCTGAACGCCCTCGCTAAATATAAATGTACTGAAACTGGAGGTGTTCCCGCAATGTATCGAATGATGCTCGCAGAAACAAAATTACTCCAAGAACTCGAATTTCCCTATTTACGATGTCTAGAAATGGGATCAGCCGTTGTCGGAGCTGACTTACTAAAAGCCGTTGAGAAGGCTTTTGATGCGGAAGTTGAAGAGGCTTATGGCTTGACAGAAGGCGGAGGACCATTACGGGCGCCAACAGATGGAAGGTATACTCCCCGGGGAAGTTGTGGCGTCCCAGCACCCGGAGTGGCTGTAAAACTAGTTGAGGATAGCGGTCTGGAAAGTGCCAAGCAGGGGGAATTATGGGTAAAATCACCCGCGGTGCTCTATGCCTACAATGAGCGACCGGATTTGACAAAAGAAAGACTGTCTGATGGCTGGCTTCATACAGGAGATATATTCAAGAGAGACGACCAAGGGTTTTTTTATTTTTTGGGACGTATAGATGATCAATTTTCATGCGGCGGTGAAAATATTTATCCCAAGGAAGTAGAACTATTATTAGTTCAACATCCAGATATCATTGATGCGGTAGTTATACCCATAAAACATGAAGTTAAAGGGCTCGCACCCGCAGCATTAGTAACCGTGCGACCAAAAGCAAATATTAATGAGCAGGCCATTAAGAATTTTACTTTGAAACATGGGGCAGCGTATGCCCACCCTAGACATGTCATATTTATTGACAAATTACCAATAGGGGGAACCGGCAAGGTCGACCGCCAAGCTGTAAAGTTATATATTGAAGAATTTCTTGGCTCTAATTAATGTTTAAGGACAAAGGATAATTTTTCCAAGAAAGTTACGATCCTCCATTAATTTTTCTGCTTCTGCTGCTTCCTTCAATGGCATAACTTTGCTTATTACGGGTTTGATTTTACCTTCAGATGCGTATTTTACTGATTGTTCAACATCTTCTTGGCTATAGCTGTTTGAGCCAAGAATATTAAGTTCTCTAACCCAAATATATCGTAAATCAGTTTTTGGCGCGTGACCCGCAGTGGCACCACATGTTAAAACTCGACCTCCCGGTTTTACTGTGCGTAGACAAGGAGCCCATGTATTGCCGCCTGTAAAATTTACAACAACATCAACACCCTCTTTTTCAGAAATTTTCCAGGCAGCAGCGCTAAAATCTTCCTTTGAGTAATCTATTGTGTAATCTGCTCCAATATTACTAAGTTTTTTGCATTTCTCTGCAGTACCGGCTGCTGCAATAACTGTGACTCCAGCCATTTTGCCAAATTGAATACATGCTATTCCAACGCCACCACTAGCACCCAAAATAAGCATTTTTTCTTGTTCTTTTATATTCCCTCTACCGAAGAGCATCCTATTAGCAGTACCGTATGCGATCGGTATTGAAGCTCCCTCTTCATAGGATAAACTTTCCGGCAGTTTTACAAGATTCTTTGATGGCACTCTTACCAATTCCGCAAGCCCACCATATAATTGTTCACCAATCATACCTTCATGTGTATCCGGGTTGAGAGTAACCCGGTCTCCTGGAACCCAACCACGCACTTTTTGTCCTACCTCAAAAATTTCGCCTGCGATATCACCACCAGAAATAAAGGGCATGGGAACTGGAAACCCGGGCATTCCTCTGCGCACAAATATATCGAGATGATTTAAACCACACGCCTTAACTCTTACAATAACATCATCGGGTCCTGGCTTAGGGTCAGGCCAATCCCTATAATTTATGCAATCCGACCCACCTTGCTTTTCTATTACTGCTGCTTTCATTTGTATATGTTAACGCCATTTCCTCAATTGTCACGCTGCCCTATGATTACTTATAGTTAAACACAAAAAAGGAATGTAAATGACAAAATGGATGGAGACCCATCGTGCTGTTGTTCACCCATGGTTTTGCGATCATTTAGGCCATATGAACGTGCGCTTTTACGCACACTTTTTTGATGATGCAGGATTTCATATTTGGAACCATATAGATGGTGCCCAAGCTTTGTTAAAACAAAACGGCTTAGGTGTCGTTGTAGCTCGTACAATCAATAATTTTATTAACGAGGTAAACGAGGGCGAACTAATTATTATTAAAAGTGGTTTTACTCGTTTGGGCACAAAAAGTTTAACCTACACACAGGTTATGGAGAACGCGGAGACAAAGAAGCAAATTGCAACTCAAGAAGCTGTTGAAGTTTTCTTTGATCTGACACATAGAAAATCGACTATTATGCCAGAAGAAATTCGAAAAATGTTGGCTAGTTTATTGGTTTAAATTTGGGCTTTTAAGGGTGAACAGTTTCTGTAAACATATCAGTAGGTAATTCGGTTCCTAGTCCTAACTCCTTAGCCTTTTGATAGACTACATATCCAGTAGCGGCAAATTGGTATCCCATTCCGAGATTATTCAAAAAACAAGAACACTGAGTATCATCGGTTCGACCTTCGCGGTCGCCATTAATAATTTGTGGGAGCGAAGGCAGAGAATTGTGCCAATCATCGTGTTCAACACCGTATGACCCAACCTTATCTTCTCCCACCAGCACTCCATGCGTATAAATCATCTCTGCATTATCATCGTGATCTAATAAAACAAAAATTTCTATCTCCGGCCACGCTGCTTTTTCAACTTCAGTAGCTCCGGGGCGCACGGTTCCGATGTGCATACCTGGTTCTAGCCATTCTTTTGCGAATACTGGCATTACCGCGTTTGTAGCGCAGGCCACCATATGCGCCCCCTTGCACGCCTCTTCCCCAGATGTACACACTCTTACATCAATATTTAGGGCCTCCGACATTTCTAGAGCAAAATCCTTTCGATTTTTTGGGTTCGGGCTGTATACTCGAACATCACTAAGATTACGAACTGCTGCATGGGCGAGCACTGCGGCACCCGCCTGCCAACCAGAACCGAGTACAGCAAGAGTGTCTGCTTCAGCTAACGCTAGGTGTTTAGCAGCAATACCATTAGTTGCCCCGACACGCATGCGCTGCATAACGCCATCGGGACAAATCATTAAAGGTTCCCCATTATGAGTACTGAATAACAAAACCAATCCAACATAGCGATTATTTGGGGCTGCAGGAACCTTAACTCTTCTCATTTCGTTTCCATTTGTTGGAAAAGTCAGTATATCAGAATTCAACCTTATTGCCCCGACACCTAGCTTTGGGATCACTCCATCCATTGATTTCAAAGCATACAAACCATCATCACGGAGGGTAGTGGGAGTTACAATATCGGAACGGCGACGATTTCCGCCCCGTCCTTCCACAAGCTCTATGTAAGCCTCTTCCAATACCGGCACGAGAGAATCCATCTCAAGTACTTTTTCAATATCTTCATTAGATAAAATTAATGTCATTGCTTAACGCCCCTCTCGCCTTTGGTATTTAAATGGATGTAACAGGAGTACCCTTACGTGATACTAAAATGTCTTCACTCAACTCTTCATAAGGTATGCCTTTAGGCTTTACGAGGGATGCTGATCTAATTCTCTGGTCTACGGCAGTAAGTCCCGGCAACTCTCCGCCCTGTTCATTAATTCCTACAGTAGCCAGCAATCTTCGGCGCATCTTAATTATAGACTTATCACTATTTACCAAATATTCAAACTGACGTTGATGAATCTCGCCTTGGCTCTCCTGCATCGCCTTGTCTTGTAAACCAACTGTATATACACCATTAAACGTTTTCTCCGCACGTTGGCCCTCGCGATCGATCAAATAGTCATTTTCTCTATTAGCTATCCCTTTCAGATCATCGTTTAACCTGACATGGGTACCTTTTCCCTCTTCCATCGCTGAAATCTCGGTTTTTGTTAGTTTACGTGTAGGGTGACAACTAATTATCCACCGCCAGAAACTGTTATCATCGCGTGGCACCCAAGCATTAGAGCCCATCGCAAAATCTCCATAAGGGGGGGCTATCGTGAAACAAGGAAATATCCATTGACCTATACGCCAGTAATAATTTTCATCCTCGGCATCCCTTCGCGCGATAACATTAGCACCGTAGGGTTGATCAACACTGTCATAAAAAATGTTTGTAGCCGATGTTAAATCCGCACCCGCAGTTCCGCGATGTAATGGATCTGTGCTCAATTCATATTTATGCAAAAATGGGACATGTACCGGGTCGATTCCACCTTCCATTCCCTGCAACCAATTACATTCTTCCCAACGCCTTGTCACAAATCGATGCTCGTCTGGAACCAGACAATATTCATATTCAGGTGGGGCAGGCTTTTGCCCTGACGGCCCCATGTATACCCATATAATTCCTCCAGATTCTACTGTAGGATAAGCCTTTACTCTGGGCTTCGTTTCCCACTGTTCAAAGTCAGGTTCGGAAGGAATTTCGATAACGTTTCCATCAAGGTCAAATTTCCAACCATGGTAAGTACAACGTAAACCACATTCTTCATTACGGGCGAAAAACAAATTTGCCCGACGATGCGGACAAAATTGGTCCAAAACACCAACACGACCATCGGTAGATCGGAACACTATCAAATCTTCACCCAACAGTTTCAGCCGTAATTGATCTCCTCCCGGAACCGGTATCTCATCCGACTTTATTGCCGGCAGCCAATACCTTCGTAAAAGTTTACCCATCGGTGTTCCTGGGCCAGTACGGGTCAGGATTTCATTTTCTTCTTTGCTAAAAAGAGCGTATTCAGCCGACACGCTACATCCCCCTAATTTAGTGTTTTTATCTCTATAATCATAAAAATATCAGCCGTTAACAAATTAACAAGGTACGTGGGGGGTTTATAGTCATTCTCTAACTAATATTTTTCTAATTCTTGAAAACCGCAGCCTAGCAATGTATTGGTCTATAAAATAAAATGTTCCTCCATTGCTCCCAACAAGTATCGGTGCATTTATGAGTTACGAAGCGCTTATGATCGTCCTGATTGCCATTGCTCTTGGGTCATATTTTAAGGGAGCGGTTGGTATTGGATTGCCGACGATTGCAGTTCCAACTCTCGCGGCTTTTCTTGGTGCGGAACACGCAATAGTTGTTTTAACGATCCCTGTGGCAGCGAGTAACATTTGGATTTGCTGGCGTTACCGTAAAATGAACACCGATGTCCCGCATCTAAAAATATCTCTAATTGCAGCGGGCTTTGGGACGGCCACAGGAGCGCTAGTTTTAGCCTCACTCTCAGATATTGCATTACTATGGCTGCTTGTCGGTTGGCTTGGCTTATATTTATTGCTCTTGGCTTTAAAACCAGATTTTCAACTTAAGGGGGAGGTTGCGAAAAAAACTGCTCCAGTTTTAGCCTTAATTGCAGGCATGTGTCAGGGCGCAACCGGAATAGCCGGGCCGGTAATTGCAAGCTGGATACACTCATACCGCCTGCACAGTAAAACTTACGTATTTGCTGTTTCATTAATGTTTCTTGTCATTTCAGGTACCCACGTCATAGCGATTGGTGGTTTAGGCCTATATACTGAAGAAAGGATTATTCAGGGGATCTGGGCACTTATACCAACGATCCTTTTTACACAATTCGGGATGTGGACAACCCCATATATAAGTCCGAAATGGTTTAATCGATGTGTGATCGCTATAATAGTTGCCATGTGGATAAAGCTAATTTTTCAAGCGATTCTTTATTGATAACAGAGTTCCATAAATTGTGCCTACATTAAGATGGTTTCTTCCAATCAGAAAAAAAGATTGCGCCCTACATTCATTCCCAAGGCCCTTGGACAGGTAAAACCACGCCTGTCCCTCCGAGACCACAATAACCTCCAGGATTTTTAGCAAGATATTGTTGGTGATAATCTTCCGCATAATAAAACACGGATCCCTCTTTTATTTCTGTGGTAATACCGCCATACCCTCC